>JBFLWP010000013.1:7500-119988 GCA_040757595.1 Nitrospirota bacterium
GAATGTCATTCCTTTCTTTGAGCGTTTCGGGTTCCTCTCTGCAAAGAAGCGACGCGATTTTTCCAAGTTCAAAGAGCTGGCCGAGTTGATGCGCGAGGGGAAGCACCTCACGCAGCAAGGGGTCGAACAGATCCTTCGGATTCGGGAAGCGATGAACGACGGAGGAAAGCGCCGATACAACGATGCGGAGATCCTGAGCCGGTTCCAGAATCCTCAGAGACCATATGCCAGACCCGGGGGATAACCTTCCGGGAAGAGATGGCCCGATCTGCATGGCGACATGCAGAGCGCGACAGAAATGATCGCGCCCTTACCGCCACGGTGAGTGGTAACAGAATGAACGGTCCTAAGGTAGCGAAATTCCTTGTCGGGTAAGTTCCGACCTGCATGAATGGCGTAACGACTGGAGCGCTGTCTCGGGGAGTGACTCAGCGAATTTGTTGTTCCGGTGAAGAAGCCGGGTGCCCGCAACTAGACGGAAAGACCCTGTGCACCTTTACTACAACTTGACATTGGGTGTTGGACGAGTCTGTGTAGGATAGGTGGGAGGCTGTGAAGCGGGGCTGCTAGGTCCCGTGGAGCCGACGTTGAAATACCACCCTGACTTTTCTGATATTCTAACCCGGCCCTGTCAACCAGGGCGGAGACAGTGTCTGGTGGGTAGTTTGACTGGGGCGGTCGCCTCCCAAAAAGTAACGGAGGCGCCCAAAGGTTCCCTCAGGCTGGTCGGTAATCAGCCGTCGAGTGTAAAGGCAGAAGGGAGCTTGACTGCGAGAGCGACAGCTCGAGCAGAGACGAAAGTCGGGCTTAGTGATCCGGTGGTTCTGTGTGGAAGGGCCATCGCTCAACGGATAAAAGGTACGCCGGGGATAACAGGCTGATCTCCCCCAAGAGTTCACATCGACGGGGAGGTTTGGCACCTCGATGTCGACTCATCGCATCCTGGGGCTGAAGCTGGTCCCAAGGGTCGGGCTGTTCGCCCGTTAAAGCGGTACGAGAGTTGGGTTCAGAACGTCGTGAGACAGTTCGGTCCCTATCTGTTGTGGGCGGAGGAGATTTGAGAGGGGCTTTCTCTAGTACGAGAGGACTGAGAAGGACGGACCTCTAGTGTGCCGGTTGTCGCGCCAGCGGCAGTGCCGGGTAGCTATGTCCGGTAGGGATAACCGCTGAAAGCATCTAAGCGGGAAGCCTGCCTCGAGATGAGATCTCCCGGAGGGTAACCTCCCTAAAGGCCACTCGTAGACGACGAGTTTGATAGGCTGGGTGTGGAAGGGCTGAGAGGCCTGAAGCTAACCAGTACTAATCGGCCGTGCGGCTTAACTTACTACTGTGCTCCTGACAGACATGGTCTTCATATACAAGAGCAAATGGCATATGGCCTGTGGCGTATGGCCGGAATAATCGGGCCATCAGCTATAAGCCATCAGCCATAAGCTCTTGAACGAGATTCCCGGTGGCCTTGCCGGAGGGGTCACACCCGTTCCCATCCCGAACACGGAAGTTAAGCCCTCCAGGGCCCATGATACTGCAGCTGTGAGGCTGTGGGAAAGTAGGACGCTGCCGGGATATTTTAGAAAGGCCCGCTGATCGCAAGGTCAGCGGGCTTTTTGTTTTTCGGCAGAACGCGGGCTGGCGGCCCCTGTCTGCTGCTCGCTAACTCCCGGTGCCCTCGCCTCCGCGATTCGCGACCACGGGCCCGCCATCCCGCTTCAAGCCCTATACAGAACAAAGCATCGCCCTTGCCCCTTGCGGGAGAGGCGGGGTGAGGGGTGATCTGCACGGCAGCATTGGAGGAGAGAGTAGCCGGTCGCGATTTGCTGTCGCATGGTGACCGGCTTTCGGAGTGAGCACGGGCACTTACTAGGTTCAGAAGTTATTAATCCGAGCATAAATGTTTGACATGGTCAGTTCTTTCCGCTATCCATTCCGCCATGAAGAGCCGGGACATGCGCGCGCTTGCTGTTTCGGCCCAGGAGACTCTCCGTCTGAGGGTCGTCCGGGTTGTGCAGGCGGGGATGTCCCAGGCCGAAGCGGCGCGAGTCTTTGGGGTCTCCCGCCAGTCGGTCAACGCCTGGGAGCACCGGCGGCGCGAGGGGGCCTGCGGGCGGTAAGGTCGCGGCCGCGGGGCCGGCCACGAATCTTGGAACTGAAGCCGTACCAGGCGGCGATCACGGTTCGGCTGATCACCGACCGTTGCCCAGACCAGCTCAAGTTGCCGTTTGTGTTGTGGACCCGCGAGGCGGTACAGGACTTGATCGCTCGCCGGTTCGGCGTCCGCCCTTCTGTGTGGACCGTGGGGAGGTATCTGCGGCGGTGGGGCTTCACCCCCCAGAAACCCTTGCGCCGAGCCTACGAGCAGAACCCAGCGGCCGTGTGCCGCTGGCTCAAGAAGCCGTATCCAGCCATCCGAGCACTGGCACAACGGGAGCGCGCGACGATCTTCTGGGGCGACGAGACGGGGATGCGTTCCGACCACCAGGCCGGCCGCTCCTGGGGCCGACGCGGGCAGACGCCCGTGATCCCCGGAACGGGCCAGCGCTTTCGGTGCAACATGATCTCGGCGATTACCAGCCGAGGGAAACTGGCCTTCATGGTCTTCAAGGGCCGCTTCACGGCCGCGGGGTGTGTGACGTTTCTGCGGCGGTTGATCCGTCATGCCAGGCGGAAGGTATTCGTGATCGTCGACGCGCATCCAGTCCATCAGGCGGCTGCCGTGGACGGGTGGGTGGCGCGGCACCGGCGGCAGATTCGCCTGTTCTTCCTGCCCGGGTACAGCCCCGAGCTCAACCCGGACGAGTACCTCAACCACGACGTCAAGACCAATGCGGTGGGACGGACCCGTCCTCGGCACCCGGGAGAGCTGATGGCCAACGTCCGGCGCTTCATGTGGAGTACCCAGCGGCAACCGGAGAAGGTCCGCCGCTACTTTCGGCATCCGCACGTTCGCTACGCGGCGACCGGAACTGTCAAACATTTCTGCTCCCGGTAATAAATGGTTCGCCCGCCTCACGGAATATGGCCGGGCCGCCAGCGCAGGCCCATGTCGAGGATGCGCTGCAGGATGGTCTGGTAGGAAATGCCGGCCCGCGCCGCCGACTCGGCAAAGTCCTCGTCGTGCGCGATCTGGGCGTTGGGGTTGGCTTCCAGGACGTAGAGCTTTCCGGTCGGATCGAGCCGCAGATCAATGCGCGCGTAGCCGCTCAGCCCCAGGATGCGGTAGATGCGCTTCGCGAGCCGCTGGATCTCCCCCGTCAGGCCGTTGGGCAGGTCCTTCGCCGGCCCGGAGGTGATCCCGTACTTGGTCTGGTACTTGTGGCTCCACTTGACCCGCTCGGTGGCGATGCGCCGGCACTCCTCGGGCATCCTGTCCATGTTCAGCTCCCAGACCGGCAAGACCTGCAACTGCCGGTTCCCCAGGACGCCCACGTAGAGCTCGCGGCCTTCGATGTACCGTTCCACGAGCGCGCCGGTCCCCACGCTGTTGTGGATGAAGCTGACCCGCTCCTTGAGCTTCTCGTCGTCCTCCACGATCGAGGCCTGGGAGATGCCCAATGACGCTTCCTCGGAGACCGACTTTACGATCAGGGGAAAGCCCAGGCGCTTGGGCCGCTTGACCGTCTCGCCTAGGGGACACAGGAAGAAATCAGGGCTGGGGATGCGGTGATAGGAGAGGATCTTCTTCGTCAGGCTCTTGTCGCGGGACAGCATGAGGCCGCGGGGATTGCAGCCGGTGTAGGGGATCTTCAGGAGCTCGAGGTACGAGATGACGTTCTGATCGTAGATCGCCACCCCGTCGAACTCCTCCAGGAGGTTGAAGGCGATGTCCGGCTTCCACTCGTCCACGGCCTGCCGGACCACGCGGAGGTCGCTGCGCAGACCCAGGGGCCGCACCTCGTGCCCCATGTCACGGAGCGTGGTCACGACGTCATACTCCGTCTTCCACTCGGCGGTCTTGAGGTCCACGCCCTCCCCGGGCTTCTCCGGCGGGATCAGGTCTTCGTGCATGAGCACCAGGACGCGGAGCGGCTTCATAGGGCGACCCGGTGGCGACCGCTGTGCAGGTAGTTCATCGTTTGCACGGTGAGGAGGATCGTGAAGTCCAGCTTCGCTTGATCTTCCGGCACGGCCAGCCGCAAGTTCAGCTCCCGGCAGCGGGAGATCATGGCTTCCAGGACTTGGTCGATCGTGTACTGGTACTCGCCGGTCCAGTCCGCCACCTTCCGGCGGACTTCCCTCCGGAAGCGGCTCAGAAAGCTCGCCGCCGTCTTGTTGGCCTTGAACTCTGGCGCGTCCGAGAACAGCCGCCGGAGGTCCAGGTCGTAAAAGGTCGGATGCGCCAGCCCGTAATGCTCCCGCTTGGCCTTGTAATGCTGCCGGAGCGTCTTCTGCAGGCTGGGGAGGGGATCCACGGGCGGCTGCGGGGGAACCAGCGGGGGGCGGCCGGCGATCTCGCGCATCAGCGCGTCCACATACTCCAGCTTCTTGAGCGCCGGCCAGCCCGCGTACCGCTCCCGCCAGGTGGACCCGGGGGTGAGCCAGACCGCGAAGGTCTCGGCGAAGTCTTCGTCCGGGTGGCTCTGGGCGTACCACAGGTCGAGGTGGAGGACGAAGCTCTTGCTGTAAGGCTTCGGGGCATAATAGTCGGGGTAGGGTTTGGAGGACTTCCCGAAGAGCTGCTGCCGCCCCCGTCGCCGCCGCAGGCGGTAGGCGTTCTCGATCGCATGGCCGGTCTCGTGCCGGAGGATTTGCAGGCACCATTCGGGCGTGCCCCCCTCCACTTCCAGCATCTGGTTGAGCTCCAGCTTGGCCAGGCGAGGGTGGACCAGGTAGAAGGGGATGGCGATCCCCGGCACCCCGTCCGGGGTGAACCATTCATCCGCCAGCCAGAAGTGCGGGCGAAATTGCAGGTGCTGAGCCTCCAGCTCCTGGGCGAGCTGCCGGAGGTGTGGCTCGACGGGGCTGTCCTCGATGGCAAGCGGCAGGTCGCACAGGCGCACGTCCAGGAGCCGCTCGTCCGGCCAGGTCGCCCAGTCCTCGGGCAGGCCGGAACTGGCCGCAGCCGGTGGCTCGCCCCCGCTCGGGACGCTCTTTTCGGTCGGCTTGTCCGCCAACGTGGTCCCCTTCTCCAGACGCTACACGTGTAGCACTCTAAGTATAGCACCGTCCAACGATTTCGCGTGACGTTGACATGGCTTCCCGCGCACAGTAGCCTGTCATGTACTCTTTCCGGGTGGAACGAGGCGGGACGCAGTGATGGGGGCTCTGGCCATGGCTGACAAAAAGATCATCGCGGTGGTGGGGGCAACGGGGATGCAGGGCGGCGGGTTGGTCCGCGCGATCCTGGGTGACAAGGGCGGACCGTTCGCCGCGCGGGCGCTGACGCGGAGCGTCGGCTCAGACAAGGCCAAAGCCCTGGCCGAATTGGGCGCCGAGGTGGCCGCTGCCGATCTGGACGACGTCGAGAGTCTCAAACGGGCCTTCGCCGGGGGCTCCGGCGCGTTCTGCGTCACCAACTTCTGGGAGCACTTCTCGCCGGAGAAGGAAATCGCCCAGGCCAAAAACATGGCCCTTGCGGCCAAGGCCGCCGGGCTCTCGCACGTCGTCTGGTCCACGCTGGAGGACACGCGGAAGTGGGTCCCGCTGAGCGACACCCGCATGCCGACCCTCATGGGCAAGTACAAAGTCCCGCACTTCGACGGCAAGGGCGAGGCCGACCAGGCGTTCCGGGACCTCGGCGTGCCGACGACCTTCCTGCTCACCTCGTTCTACTGGGACAACCTGATCATGTTCGGCATGGGGCCCAAGAAGGGGCCGGACGGCGTCCTGGCCATCACCATGCCCATGGGCGACAAGAAGCTCCCGGGAATCGCCGCCGAGGACATCGGGAAGTGTGCGCTGACCGTCTTCAAGCGGGGCCAGGAGTTCGTCGGCAAGACGGTCGGCCTTGCCGCCGAGCACGTGACCGGCGCCCAGATGGCCGCGTCGCTCAGCAGGGCGCTCGGGAAAGAGGTTCGGTACACCGACGTGCCGCCGGAGGTCTATCGCTCGTTCGAGTTCCCCGGGGCCGAGGACATCGGCAACATGTTCCAGTTCAAGCGCGACTTCAACGACGCCTTCTGCGGGGCGCGCAATCCCGCCGTCGCCCGGTCCCTCTATCCTGCCATCCAGACCTTTGACGCATGGCTCGCCCGGAACAAGTCCCGCATCCCGCTCGGGTAAAATGGTGAAAGGCGAGGGCTCCCGCGAGTCGGGCAGGGAAAGCCCGTACAGCCCTGGGCTTGTCCGCCGGAGACCTCTCTGCTAGCATAGGCCCGTTGGCCGCTCGGACTCCTCTCGGAAGGTGCCAATGGCCCAAGCCCCTGCCTCCGCCTCCCGTTTCCTGTTCCGGCTTGCGATCCTCAGCCTGCCGGTGCTCTGGACCGTCTTCTCGCTTCAGCCTGTCCCGGCCGTTCTCTCCGAGGAGAAGGCTCGTTCGCTGCCGGTGGATCGGGGGGTTCGGCCCCCGCCGACGCCCGTGGACTGGACGACGGGCACCAGCAAATGGCAGGGACAGTGGGGGCGCCGAGAAACGCTCTTGTGTCCGGCCGGAGGCAGGCTCCAGTCCGTGTGGGGCACGGACGTTTACACGGACGATTCCTCCGTCTGCACCGCGGCGGTGCACGCGGGCCTGATCTCGGCGGCGGCGGGCGGCCCCGTAACCATCGAGGTCCGGCCCGACCAGTCCCGGTACGTGAGCAGCACCCGCAACGGCGTCACGACGCAGGATTGGCTCGACGTCTGGCCCAGCAGCTTCCTGTTCATCTGGGGACCAGCCCTGTCCGAGCCCGAGCCGGCCGTCCAGGCCACGGGGAGGATGAGCGCCGACTCGTGGCCGGGTCAGGTGGGCCGGGTCATGACGTTCCTCTGCCCGCCCAGATTCGAGCTCCACTCGGTCTACGGGACTGACACCTACGCCGACGATTCCTACATCTGCTCCGCCGGGATCCACGCCGGCGTGATCACGCAGGCGGCTGGGGGAATGGTGACGATCAAGCTGCTCCCAGGCCAGTCCTCCTACACCGGCAGCACGCGCCACGGCCTCACCAGCTTCAGCATCGGGTCGGGAAGACCCCAAAGCTTCATGTTCGTGGCGACTCCGTCCGGAACGCCGCCGCCGCCCGCGGCCGATTCCCCGTTCCTGGCGCCTCCGGGAAGTCCGCCCGGAGTCGCGGGCGGCGGCAGGCGGGTTCCTTCCCTTTTCTGACGACCGGGGGCCCGTCAGTGCCCCCGCTTTGGGTCTTCCCGGACGGCTCTGTCCGCCACCGGTCACGGCCGGGGCAACCACGTAGAGCCTGCCTCCGTACCTGCCGTGGAACGTCGCGGTTTCATTGCATTCGCTAGGGCTTTCCCCTAGAATTTGGGCTGGAATGGTCCTCCGAGGCGGTGTGCGTCGCCCCTCGGCGCTTGGAGCAGGACTTGATAGAGCAGGACCGGACAAGCGCGGCACAGGAGCCGGGCCACGGGGGCGGGCTCGTGTGGCTGGGGCAGAAGGCGATCGACGGGTACGAATACCTGACCGACCTGGCGGCCCTCGTCTTTCTCTCCGTCCGAGAGCTCGTCCTGCCGAGCCGGCAGGGGCGCGGGGAGGCCCTCCGCGTCATCACCCGCCAGGTCCTCTTCACCGGCGTGGACGCGCTGCCGATCGTCGGCGCGATCGCGCTCATGTTGGGCTTCATCATCATCACCCAGGCCGGCACCCAGTTGCCGAAGGTGGGTGCGGGCAACCTCGTGGGCACGATCATCGTCGTGGTAGTGATCCGGGAGTTGGGGCCGCTCGTGACGGCCGTGATCGTCGTGGGGCGCTCGGGAACGGCCATCACCACCGAGCTCGGCTACATGCGTGTCGGGCAGGAAGTGACCGCGTTGGAGCTGATGGGCATCCGGGTCATGCGGTTTCTCGTCATGCCTCGGCTGGTGGGGATGGTCCTCGCGATGATCTGCCTGACCGTCTATTTCGACGTGCTGGCCGTGCTGGGCGGGTTCGTGATGGCCAAGGTCAAGCTCACCGTGCCGTTCACCGTCTACGCCGAGGCCGTCACCCACGCGTTGACGCTGACGGATCTGGCCGTGACCCTCGCCAAAGGCGCGCTCTTCGGCACCGCGGTGGCGGCGATCTGCTGCCACCACGGCCTCTCGGTCCGGGCCTCCTACACTGAGGTTCCCCAGCAGACGACCAAGGCCATGATCAACTCCGTCACGCTCTGTCTGATCCTCGACATTCTGGTCACCGTGACCGCCTATTTCTGATGACGACCGCGATCGAACTGTCGGACGTGTCCGTGGGCTTGGCGGACCAGGAAGGCCAGGCCTCCTTGACCCTGGCCGTCGAGCCGGGGGAGTTCCTGGCCGTCGTGGGGCCGAACCGCTCCGGCAAGAGCTTGATCCTCAAGCTCTGCGCCGGCCTCGTCGAGCCGGAGGCGGGCACGGTCCGGATCCTCGGGTTGGACCTGGCCGGCCTCGACGAGGAGGCGCTGGCCGATCTGCGCCGCAGGGTGGGCGTCGTCCTGCAGCAGCCGGGCCTGCTCAGCAACATGACGGTCTATAACAACGTGGCGCTGCCACTCCGCTACCACCGGGGGCTGAAGGATCATGAGCTGGAGCCGCTCGTGATGGAGAAGCTCGACTGGCTGGGCCTGTCGGCCCTCCGGAACCGGTTCCCGGCCGAGTTGAACCAGGGAGAGGCCCGCTGCGCCGCCATCGCCCGGGCCCTGGTGTTGGACCCGGAGTTGTTGCTGCTCGACAGCCCCACGGACGGGCTGGACGCCGCCGAGCTCGGGGCCCTCGCCGGCTTCCTGACGGAGGCCAGGCGGGCGCGGTCGCTGACGGTCCTGGCGACGTTGCACGTGTTTTCGTCCCTCCTGCAGATCACGGACCGGGTCGCCCTGGTGCGCCACGGACGGGTCGAGTCGATCGGCCGCCACGGGGAGGTGCTGGCGCAGGCGGCCCCGGAGATGCGGGCCTATTTGGAAGCTGCACGGTCGCCTGACCGGGATTCACTAGCCGAAATGAGAGGTGTCCAATGAAGATGCACTATTCGCACCGGCTGTCGTCCGGACGCGTCGCCCAGATCGTCGGGGCGTTCCTCCTGGTTCCGTTGGCCGGGATCATCGTCGTCGGAATATTTATGGCCAAGGCCGAGCATCTGTTCGAGGACAAGTATCGGCTGCACGCGAGCCTCGGCAAATCCTACGGGCTCGAGCCGGGCGTGTCGGTCCTGATGAACGGCGTCCCGATCGGCAAGGTCCTGGCCGTGGAGTTCACCGGCGGGGGACAGATTGACGTGACGTTGCAGCTTCTGGGCCGGTACCGTGACCTGGTCCGGGAGGACTCCGTCGCTCAGGTCGGCAAGAGCGGCGTGATCATGGGGTCCACGGAGGTGGAGATCTCCATGGGCAGCCGGACCGCGAGGGTGCTGGCCGACGGGGACGTCATCAAGGCGCAGGCGCCGCAGGATTACCTGGCGATGCTCCAGGACGTGAAGGGGGAGTTCAGCCGGGAGGTCAAGCCGGTGCTGGAGTCGGTCCAACGCACCGTCCTGCGGGTGGAGGAGATTACCAAGGACGTGCAGCAGGTGGTCCAGACCGGGGGGCGGACGTTGACGACCGTCGAGCAGGCGACCAAGGAGCTGCCGGCGATCGTCGCGTCGGTGCGGCGGAGCGCGGCGACTGTCGAGCGGACGACGGCGACCCTGCCTGAAATCACGGGATCTGTCAAGAAGACGTTGGCCACGGCCGACGCAGCGGCGGCGGACGTCAAAGCCGCCACGGCCAAGCTGCCGGCCGTGATGGCGACGGCGCAGGAGGCGGTCAACAACATCAAGGTCACGACCGAAGCGATCAAGGGCGTCGGGAAGGACATGGCTCCGATGGTCCGGACCGCCCAAAAAACTTTGGAAGACGTCAATCTGATCGTGAGCGGCGCCAAGCGGACGTTTCCGGTCAGCACGATGGTCAAGAACGCGCCGCCCGAAGCGACGGGGCCACAGGGGAACGGCCTCCGCAGCCTCAGGGGAGATCAACTGAGCAAGTGAAGCCGTACGCGGGCAACCCCGGTCTTGGCTGGCTTCTGACCCTGCTGCTCGCCGCCGGCTGCGCCTCCGACGCCCAACCGGAGGCCGTGCCGCCGCTCGCGGCCAAGGCCCAGGCTCTGCACCGTCAGGGGCAGCGGGCACTGGAGCGCGACGAGCGCGAGCGGGCCAAGGCCCTGTTCGAGGAGGCCAGGCAGTTGGCCGAGAGCCTGGATGACCTGGCCGGGCTGGCCCACGCCCTCAACGACCTGGGCAGCGTCGCGGCGCTCGAAGGGAAGCCGACCGAGGCCATCGAGCTGCACAAACGGGCGCTGGTGCTGGCCGAGCAACTGCGGCGAGCCGACCTCCGCGTCGAATCGCTCACGCATCTGGGCACGGCCCGGCAGTTGGCCGGCCAACCGGACCAGGCCGCGGCGCTGTACGGCCAGGCGTTGGAGGCGGCCGGGCAGGCTGGCGATCGGCACAGCCAGGCGGTCTTGCTCAACAACCTGGGGTTGATCCAGCAACGGGCCGGAGACTTGGCGAAGGCCGAGGCCTCGTTCAAGCTGGCGCTGGAGATCAACCGCTCGATCAAGGATCAGCGGGCGGAATCCGCGAATCTGGCCAACCTGGCGTTGATCGCCGAAGAAACGAACCGCCTGGACGAGGCCAAGGCCCACTTCGAGCGGGCTTTGGAGTTGGACAAGGCGACGGAAAATCCTTCCGCGATCGCCGCCGATCTGGCCGGGCTGGCGCGGGTCGCGCAGCGGCAAGACCGGAAGGAAGCCGCGCTCGCCTACGCTCAGCGAGCCTATTGGAGCTTCCGCGCGATCGGGGACACCACGCGCGCAGTGGAGGAACTGATGCGGGCCCTGACACTGTCCCGTGAGCAGGGCCTTCGGGGTGACACGGCGCAGCTTGAGACCGAGCTCAAATCCCTTCGCGAAATGTCCAGCCAAGGCCGGCCTGGGTCGCAGCCGTAAGGGCCGTTCCGCTCTTTTTCCCAGTTCGCGATCTTTGCCCCCAGCACACCTCCGGGCCGCGCGGCACATGGCCTTGCAGGAAGAAGCATTGCTGCAGACTATTTCCCCAGTCATAGGCCAGGACTCTGACGCGGAAGGCTACAAGGCGCAACGTCGCAAGGCTGCCGGTTGGAGGGACTTTTGGCGGACCGGCCTCAATTTACCGGAAAGGGGAGGGGGCAAGTTGGATGGCGGCCGTAAGGCACACGGCATGCCGAGTGACTGCGGTTCCCAAATCTTGGCGAGGCAATTCTGGTCTTTTTGGATAGAAGACGCCTATCTTTTTGGATAGGAGACAGAATTGGGCCTCATCGTGGCTTCCGGTCTCCGGGGATCCCGTTTCAGAAATCCCCTGGGTGGATGAGCATTTCGAGGCGCTCGCCCTAGAGCTTCCGGAGGAATGAAAGCCGGTACTCCTTTTGCTGATTGGCATTGGCGTGTCGGTACGGCGGTCAAAGCAGTACACGCCGGTCTGCCTGGAAACATGGAACGGAAGGATGGTGTGCATTGCCCCTTCGCTTCTAAGTCCTTGTTTGATTGACTTTTTTCGGGGCAGAAACTATCCTGGGTTTCCCTTACACGGCGTGGAGCCCATGCATCCGATTTTCCCTGGCGTGATTCGCCATGATTTTCCCGGGACGAAAGTCTTCATTGCAACGTGCAGTTGGGCGTGGATTGCGGTCCTGGCCGGCGGGCCGGCCCTGGCCGAGCCGTTGAAGCCGGTCTCCGTCGTGGCGGAGGGACTGGCCCCGTTTGCGCGGGACATGTCGCTCGAAGAGGTGCGGAACCGCGCCAGGGATGACGCCCGCCGCAACGCGATCGAACAGGCCGTGGGGGTGTTCGTGAGAGGGACCACGGTGCTCCACAACTCGCAGATCACGGACGAGCTGATCGCTTCGGTGGCCCGCGGCGTCATCGAGGACGAACAGTGGCTGGATGAGCGGATCGAGGAGATCAAGCAGGACAGCAAGGACAAGAAAGACCGGAAGATCGGCCCGAGCATGGCGGTCTACCACACCAGGATCAAGGCGATGGTCCGGCCGGTTCGCGTCGAGCGGCGGGCTGGATTCGAGCTGCGCGCCTCTTTGAACAAGCAGGTGTTTCAAGAGGGTGAAGAGGCCCTCATCAAAGTCCGGTCCAGCCAGCCGGCCCACCTGCACCTGTTCAGCGTGACGCAGGATGGCGCGGTCACCCTGCTCCTGCCCAATCGTTTCTTGCCCCAGAACCAGATCGCGGCCGAACAGGAGGTCGTGTTCCCCAGCGAGGCCCTGCGGTCGCTCGGCATCCGGCTGCGCGTGATGCTGCCCAAGGGGTCGAGGAAGGTGGTTGAGTACATCAAGGTCATCGCGACCCGCAAGCCGATCGGGCTGGTGAAGGAGCAGTCTCCGGAGGGAGTCTTCCAGACCTTCGACGGGACGGAAGCCGCGATGATTCAGGACGTGGTGAAGCGTCTGGCTCTGCTGGAGGACGAGGATTGGACGGAAGCGACCTTGCCCTATGAGGTGCGGCAGTAGAAGGGGTGTCATGGCGTCGGTTATGCGGGCCCCGGTCGCGATCCTGGCGCTCGCCGGTGTGTTGCAGGCCGGCGTGCCTGCTTCGGCCCTGGCTCAAACCAGTGATCCCTTCGAGGAGATCAACCAGCGGTTCCAGCAACGGAAGCAGGCCGCCGGTGACGCTCTCCAGGCCCTTCACGACCAGTACCGGGACAAGCGCGCGGCCACTGAGGCGCAATGGCAGAGAAAGGAAGAGGAGATCGAAGCCCGTTGGCAGCAGATGAAGCGGGAGATCGAGCAGAAATGGGACCGTGCGGTCCGATCGACCAGGAAGGAATGGGTGGACTATTCGCCTGGCTACGATGCGCGCAGCATCGTAGATTTCGAGAAGGGAGTCGTGGAAGTGGCCGCGCTCGTGCCGGTGCCCAAGGGACAGGCCCTCAAGCCGGGGGAAGCCGCCGCGGCGGCCGGGGCGGAGATCGCCAAGCAGTTTGCGCGCGTCCTGTCCGAGCAGGGTCAGGCGGGCAGGCCGGTCATGGCCGGCCAGGTCGCGACCAAGGCCGGCAGGCCGGTCGGCCGGCAGAACGCGGAGGCCTTCATCCGGAAGGAAGTGCTGCCTTCCGCCATCGTGGACGGGAGCCCGGCGGAATCGCGTGACGGGCTGACGCGAGTCAAGGTCACGGCGACCGTGAAGATGACGCCGGACCACCTCAAGAAGCGGGCTCAGCAGTACCTGGACGTAGTCCGGGCCAACGCCAAGCGTCAGCGGCTCGATCCGAGGCTGGTCCTCGCCGTGATCCACACGGAGTCCTACTTCAACCCCAAGGCCCAGTCGCCGGTGCCGGCCTACGGGCTCATGCAGTTGGTGCCGCGGGCCGCGGCGCGAGACGCCTACAATTACCTGTATCAGGACGATCGGGTTCTCGATCCGGAATATCTGACCGATCCGGCGCACAACGTGGAGTTGGGTGCGGCCTATCTGCGGATTCTGATGAGCCAGATCTTTTCGGAGATTCCGGAGGGGGAGAAGCGGAACTACCTCGTCATTTGCGCCTACAACTGGGGGCCCGGCAACATCCGCAACAAGGTCGTCAGCCGTCACCGGGTCAGGGACCTCTCGGAAGCCCAACTGTTTTCGTTGCTGACGGAAAGCACGCCGGAGGAGACTCGGAATTATCTCAAGAGGGTCACGGAACGACGCGCGCTCTACGAGGAGCTGGTCGGACGCTGAGTCCGTGGCGCGGTGGTCGGGACAGACAGGGGAAGAAAGGGGGAGGGAACATGAAACGACGCCTGACGGGACAAGGGATCGTCATGCTAGGCCTCGGGCTGTTGCTGTGCGCGAGCGCGGCCTCGGCCCAATTGGCCGGTAGGGTGGGGGACGTGATCGAGTCGATGGGGACGACCGGCAGCATCGACTGGACCAAGGGGGTCGTGACGGCGACCGGCCTGGGGGCCCCTCCGGAGAACGCGGTCAACCGGGCCCAGGCCAGGGCCATGGCGGAGCGCGCCGCATTTCTGGTCGCCACCAGGAACCTGCTGGAGGTCGTCAAGGGCATCCGGGTGGACTCGGCCACGCTGGTGGAGAACTTCATCGTCACCAGCGACGTGATCAAGAGCGAGGTGAGCGGCTTCGTGCAGGGGGCCCAGATCATGAAGAAGCAGGTCAATCCGGACGGGTCGGTGGAGGTGCTGGTCGGCGTGAGGCTGACCGGAGATCTCCTCAACACGCTCATGCCCAGGGAGACCGGCGGGGGCGAGCCGATCCCGGTGCCGCCGACCATGGCGGTCCCGTCGGCCGCCTTCACGGGGCTTATCGTGGACGCCAGGGGAACCGGCGTCCGGCCCGCGATGGCGCCGAAGATCCGGAACGAGGAGGGGCGGGAGGTCTACGGGTCCGCCTTCGTGAACCGGCAGTATGCGGTCGAGCAGGGCATGGTGGGCTATCTCAAGGACGTCGGCGCGGCCCAGGGCAATCCGCGCGTGACCGACCGGCCGCTGCTCGTCAAGGCCGTCCGGACGGACGGCCCCAACAAGACGGATCTGGTCATCAGCAACAGCGACGCGCAGGTGCTGCACAGTATGAAGGAGCACCTCACCTTCCTGGAGAAGGCCCGCGTGATGGTGGTCTTGGACTGAGGTGAGCGCTCAGCAGCCAGCACTCAGCGGGAAGCTGATGGCTGAAAGCCGATCGCTGAAAGCGGTCACAGAAGGGAGATCAGCGATGAACAGGACGCACAAGAGTTGGCATGGGCTGGCGGCGGTGGTGGCGGCCGTGGCGTTCCTCGGACTCGCGGCTTGTGCCGAGGAGCGGGCCAAGCCCGAGGCGGCGCTGGACACCCCCGAGCACCATTATTCGACCGGGATCAGGCTGTTCGACAAGGACGACCACGACGGGGCGATGAAGGAGTTCGAGCGGGCGGTGGCGCTGGATCCGGACTTCGCTCCGGGCCACGCGGGCATCGGGCTCGTGCACGGCGCGAGGGGGAACTACGAGATCGCCTACGAGGAAATCGGCAAGGCCAGGGGCTTGCAGAAGGACGAGGAGATCGTGGCCCAGGTCATGAAGATCCGGGTGCTCGCGATGGAGCGGAAGGAAGGCTGGATCGAGGACGCCGAATCCGAGTTCAAGAGCGCGAGCAACCGGAACCCGAACAGCGCCGAGCTGCACTACTACATGGGCAAAGCCTACAGGGCCGCGTTCGAATTCGACAAGGCCGCCGACCGGTTCAAGACGGTCCTGGACCTGAACAAGGAATTCACGGGTGAGGCGAACAAGGAGTGGAAGCTGGTGCAGAAGATCCAGCGGGCCGCCCCCGGAACCAGGATCGGCAAGGAGATCGCCCTGATCGACCGGATCAGCCGGGCCGACGTGGCGGCCCTGTTCATCGAGGAGCTCGGGCTGGAGCGCCTGTACGAGAAGCGCGGCAAGACCTTCGACCCGTCGTTCAAGGCGCCTGGGCAAAAATTCGAGGCGGACAAGATCGTGGCGATGGAGCCGGCGACGGACATTGCGACCCATCCGCTCAAGGCTGACATCGACACCGTGGTCAAGCTGGGCGTGCGCGGGCTGGAGCCCTCGCCGGAACACAAGTTCGAGCCGAGCAAACCCATCACCAAGGCCGAGTACGCGATCATGCTGGAGGACATCATGATCCGCATCACGGGTGACGAGAAGCTGGCGACCCAGTACTTCGGCCAGAAGTCGCTCTTCCCGGACGTGCGGCCGGACGTCTACTACTTCAACGCGGCGATGATCCTGGCGAGCCGCGGCATCCTGGAGGCGGACAAGACGACCGGGGAGTTCGGTGCGGTCCAGCCCGTCTCCGGCGCCGACGCGCTGCTGGCGATCCGGATGTTCAAGGAAGCGCTGAAAATCTAGCAAAGGGGGAGAACGTGAGCAGGCCAAGATCAGGGCGGTGGCTCCGAATCCTGCTGGCGGGGTGGGCCCTCGTGGCCGTCGGCGGCGCACAGGCATTCGCTCAGGTGGTGCCGCTCGGCGACGCGGTTGAGCCGGCCGGCAACGGACGCATCAACTGGACGACCGGCTGGGTCTTCGCGACCGGCTTGGGGGCGCCGCCGGCCCACGCGGGGCCCGGGCAGGGGCGGGCCATGGCGGAGCGGGCGGCAAAGACGGTGGCGGTGCGGAATCTCCTGGAAGTCGTCAACGGCGTCCGCATCGACTCCGCCACGCTCGTGGAGAACTTCGTCGTCACCAACGACGTGATCAAGAGCCAGGTCAACGGGTTCGTCAGGGGCGCCCAGGTGGTCAAGACGGAGGTGCAGCCGGAGGGTGGGGTCGAGGTGACCGTGAAGGTCCCCCTCTGGGGGGTCGGCTCCTTGATCAGCTCTTTCATGGATGAGAAGAAGGTCGTTCCACAGGAGCTGCCGCCCGAATCGGCGACCGAAGAGGGGCCGACGGGGCTGGTCATCGACGCCCGAGGGTTGGGGCTCAAACCTGCCTGTTTCCCGGAGATCACGGACGACAAGGGGGCCCTGGTCTACGGTCCGGCGACCATCGATCGGCCCACGGCCGAGAAGGATGGGATGGTGCAGTACAAGACGCTGCCCAAAGGCGCGGACCTCTCGGCGATCTTCGGAGAGGGCACCTATGTCATCAGGCCGGTCCAGATGGGTGCGGGGCCGCGAGAAGGCCGTCGGCCGCTGAAGATCAAAGGGGTCGACAAGGCCGGGGCCTTGAAGGCGAACCTGTTGATCAGCAGCGACGACGCCAAGCGGATTCGCGAAGACCCGCAGTTGAAGTCCGCATTGGCCCGATCCAAGGTCGTCGTGGTGACCGATCCGTTGATCGGGGGGATGGAGGGGCGGGCGCCGACGCCGGATGGCTGGCTGGTGGCCGGTTTTTCCGCCCCGGTTGACTGAACGGACGAAGCGGAGAGGGGATCATGCGAAGCAGGGTTCTCTCATTTCTGGTGGTCATGTGCCTGGCGGTGGGACCGTCCGCGACCGGAGCGGGTCTCAGCGACGCCGTCGAGACCGTGGGGCCTGGCACCGTGAACTGGACGTCCGGCGTGGTGACCGCGACCGGCCTGGGGGCGCCGCCTGAGAGCGCCGTCAACCGGGCTCAGGCTCGGGCCATGGCGGAGCGCGCCGCCTACTCGGTGGCGGTTCGGAACCTCCTCGAGGCGGTGAAGGGCATCCAGGTGGACTCCATCTCGCTCGTCGAGAACTATATGGTCAAGAGCGAGGCGGTCAGGACCCGCGTGTCCGGTCTGGTCAAGGGCGCCCAAAAGATCAAGACCGAGCATCAGCCGGACGGGGGCGTGGAGGTGACCGTCGGAATTTCGCTCTCCGGCGAGCTGCTGGACGCGGTCATTCCCAAGGAGTTCGGCCGGCGCGGGACGACGGCGGTCCCTGCCCCCCAGGCACCGGTCGCGCCTCGACCGGCGCCGCCGGCCTCGTCCTCGACTCCGCCGCCGGCGCCCGCCGCTGTTCCTCCGGCTGCTCAACCGGAGCCGGCCCCTTCGACGGGCACAGGGCAGGCTCCTCCGGGCGAAACATACACGGGCCTGCTCGTGGATGCTCGCGGGCTGGGGCTCAAGCCGGCGCTGGCCCCGCGGCTCCTGGACGAGCAGGGGAAGGAACTCTATGCGGGGGAGGCCCTGGCCCGCGACCAGGCGGTGCAGGCCGGCGTGGCTGGCTATGCCAAGGACATGATCGCCGGCAGCCGGCAACAGCGGGTGACCGACAAGCCGCTCATCGTCAAGGGCGTGCGGGCGAGCGGGAACAAGGCGACGGACATCGTGCTTGACGGCGAGGGCGTCAAGGCCATCCAGCAGAGCGAGCCGAGCGCCCATTACCTCCGTCAGGCCCGCGTGGTGGTGGTCTATGACTAGCCAGCAGGTGAGGGGCGAGAAGCGAGGGGTGAGGGGTTCGAGGTTCTGGCCGCTTGCCTCGCGCCTCGTGCCCCTGGCCCTGTTTGCGTTAATCGGTTGCGCCGCGGGCGGAGGCGAAGGGGGGGGCGCGGTGATCGGCGCCAAGGAGCCGGCGTCGGTCAAGTATCGGGTCACCAGCACGCTCACGGACAGGCCCCCCAAGCTCGTCGCGATTCTTCCCTTCGAGAACCTCACCGACAAGACCGCCGAGGTGGAGGAGGAGACGCCCACGTACGTCATCCGGACGGCCTTCCTGAACCGCTTCGTGGTCAAGCAGTATCCCACCCAGCGGACGGCGGTGACGGACCGGCTGCTCCAGGAGAAGGGTTTCGTCAAGGCGGAGGAGATCGTCAAGCTTCCGCTGGCGAAGCTCGGAGAGATCACCAAGGCGGACACGGTGATCTACGGCCAGATCACGCACTTCAACCGGATCTATGCGGGCCTCTACGCCCAGATCGCGGTGGGGGCCAAGCTCAAGATGGTGGACGTCGCCTCCGGCGAAGTCCTGTGGGAGACGGGAGACGTGCAGCGCGTGCACTCGGGCGGCTTCGCGACCGATCCCTTGGGGATCGTCGTCACGCTGGCCGCCAACGCCATCGCCTTGCGCCACATCGAGGTGGTCCGGGCGTCGGAAGAGCTCTTCCGGGACCTGCTCGAGACCCTGCCCCGCATGAGCACCGGCGAGGCCGTCAAGCCACCGATCATCACGCTGTTGGTCAACGACTCTTCGACCCAGACCAAGAAGGCCGGCGATCAGATCAAAGTGGGCCTCCAGGGAGACCCCAACATGCTGGCGACGTTCGACATCGGCCAGTATCGGACCGGGATCGTCATGCAGGAGGAAAAGCCCGGCATCTACGTCGGGAGCTACACGGTCAAGCCCGGCGACAACGTGGACAACGCCATCGTGATGGGGCACCTGGCCGACCGGCAGGGGCTCCAGTCCGACTGGGAGGACGTGGTCGGGCCCGTGACGCTGGACACCATGCCCCCGGCCACGCCGCTGGGCCTGGCCACCCTGGGGCGGGACAAGACCGTGAGTCTCCGCTGGAAGGCCAACGTCGAGAAGGACCTGGCCGGGTACAAGCTCTACCGAAGCGCAACGGCGCTGACCGGGTTCGCGCCCCTGGCGACCGTGGAATCCCCCTCCTACCTGGACAGCAAGGAGCTCACGAACAAGCGGCAGTATTTTTACAAGATTTCCGCCTTCGACCGGGTCGGCAACGAAAGCCCGTTGTCGGACGCCACGGTCGGAGTGCCGGTCCCGCCAGGCCCCACGCCGGTCAGCGGGGTGATCGGCCTCAACACGACCTGGTTCGCCGGGGCGAGCCCTTACGTCCTGGAGGGGGACGTCACAGTCGCCCAGGGCGCCAAGCTGACGGTCGAGCCGGGCACGGTCGTCAAGTCCAAGGGGGGCGGCCTGATCGTACGGGGCAGCCTGGCGGCGGTCGGGACGGCCGAGCAGATGATCGTTTTCACCGCCGAGCAGGAGACGCCCGAGCGGGCCTGGCAGGGCATCCGGTTCGACCAGACCGGGGAGCAGGAGAGCGTCCTCGATCGGGTGCGGGTCGCCTGGGCCAAAGTGGGTGTCACCTGCATTGCCGCCTCGCCCAAGATCCGCGCCAGCGAGTTGACCGAGAACGGGACCGGCATCGTGACCCGGCATGCGTCGGCTCGCCCGGTGATCGAGGGAAGCCAGATCGTGCTGAATCGGGAGGACGGGATCTCGGTGCAGGACGCGTCGGCGCCGGTGATGGCGGCGAACCGCATCGCGCAGAACCGGCGGTATGGCGTCGCGATCACGAAGGCGCCAGGCCTGTCCATCCGGTCGAACGAGCTTCTGGACAATGGGGCCGTCCAGGTGTGGAACGCCAGCTCGACCGAGGCGGTCGAGGCGAGCGGCAACTGGTGGGGCACGGCGGACGGGGCGGCGGTCCTCGCCAAGGTGGACGGGGCCGTGCTGGTGAAGGATTACCTGGACGGGCCGCTCCCCGGCGGCAAGACGGTGGTGCTGGCCGCGTTGGAGTCGGAGCTCGGCGGGACGATTACATCGTCCGCCTTTCTCCTGGCGGCCAAGAGCCCCTACCTGGTCGTCAAGCCCCTGATCGTTGACAAGGGTGCGACCCTGTCCATCCAGGCCGGCGTGGTGGTCCGGTTCAAGGCCGGGGACACCAGCTTGGTCGTGCGGGATGGCGCGATCCAGGCCCTGGGCACGGAGAAGCGGCCCATCGTCCTGACCTCCGCCAACGCGTCCCCGCGCCCAGGGGACTATGCCAGCGCCATCCGGTTCGAAGGGAGCGGCCAGCAACCGAGTCTCCTCCGGCACGTGCGCATCGAGTATGCCCAGACCGCCCTGCAGGTCAAAGAGGGCAACCCGGAGATTTCCCACGCCTTCATCGCGCACAATCTTCAGAGCGCGCTGGAATGCAGCGGCAAGTCGGCGCCCAAGGTGACCCACTCCACGCTGACCGAGCACCCCAACAACGCCGCCGTGATTTGCAGCGGACGGGCGCAGCCGACCCTCTATCGCAACAACATCGTGAAGAACGCCTGGGCCGTGATCAACCACTCGTCGCTCCCACTGGAGGCGCGCGAAAACTGGTGGGGCGTGGCGCAGCCGGACGAGGGGTTGTTCCTCGGGTCGGTCGAGTTCAAGCCCAGTCTGAAGGAGCCGGACCCGGAGGCGGTCGTCCGGTAGTCCGCTCAGCTTCGGGCCGGTATAACAACCGAGCGGCCAAGCGCCGGACGGTGGAGGCGCTCCTCGCCCGTCGGCGCACGGCGCCCCCGCTCGTTCTCTCCTGCGGGCTGGTGACACGATGTCGGCCAGGTTGAAGGCAGCGCTCCATGAATGGCTCAAGCGGGAGCCCGTCGTTCGGGTCGTGCTTGGCGGGGGCCTGACGGTCCTCTTCATCGGGCTGTATGCCCTCAACACGTTCGAGTGGCTGGAGCTCCGGTCCTACGACCTTCGCTTCGCTCTCCTGCCGAGCCCGCCCCTCCAGACCCCCATCCTCCTCGTACGGATCGACGAGGAGACCGAGGCTCAGCTCAACGTCCGGTCCGCGGACGTCTCCCGCGCCATGTACGCCCAAGCGGTCCGGAATCTGGCCCAAGCCGGGGCGGCGATCATCGCCTTCGACGTGATCTTCTCGCGCCCGCGGAACCAGGAAGAGGACGCCGACTTCGCCCGGGCCATCGCCGAAGCGGGCAACGTGATCCTGGCCCGCTACATCGGGGAAAAGGGGCACAAGACGCCGCTCCCGATCCTTCGGGAGGCGGAGCGGGGAGAGGCGTTGATCAACGTGGAGTTGGACCGGGACGGGGTGCTGCGGAACATGCCGCTGGTGGGCCTGGACTATTCGGGCGAGGGGCCCGAGCCGGAGCCGGTGCTGGCGATGAGCCTGGAGGTCGCCCGCCAATACCTCGATCCCGGCGGCGAGCAGGAGCTCGAGCTGGGCGATCCCCTGGGCATCGGATCCCTGCGCATCCCGAACCCAGACGGGCGGATGCGGATCAACTACTACGGCCCTCCCGCGACCTTCCCCCGCATCTCGTTTTGGCGGGCGGTGAAGGGGGTGCTTGCGCCGGACGAAGTCAGGGGCAAGCTCGTCCTGATCGGGGCCTCGGCCCCTTCGCTGCACGACTATTACAAGACTCCCTTCGGCGAGCGCAAACAGATGACGCTGTCGGGGAAGTCCGAGGCCACGCAGGGCGTCCGCATGGACGGATTCGAGATCCACGCCAACGCCATCCAGACCATCCTGGACCGGAGCTTCATCTACCGGAGCAGGGACCAGTGGGGGCTGGTCCCCGGGTTGATGATCGGGATGGGGATCATCGGGACGATGCTGCTCATGAAGACCTGGAGCAAGTCCCTGCTGATTGAGGTGTTCCGGGTCGTGATCCTGGTCGGGATCGGCGCCGTGGCCTTCGGGCTGTTCTGGTGGTCCCGCTACTGGCTGGACATCGTGCCGCTCTATTCGCTGGTCGCGGCCCAGTACAGCGGCGCGGTCTCCTACCAGCGGTACATGGAGGGGCGGAAGCGCCGGGAGGTCCAGGCCATGTTCGGCCGGTACGTCTCCCAGCGGGTCGTGGAGCAACTGGTCAAGAACCCGGACATGGCCAACCCCAGCGGCCGCAAGGAGCGCCTGACGGTCTTCTTCTCGGACGTCCGCGGGTTTACCAGCATGTCGGAGAAGATGGAGCCGCAGGAGGTCCAGCAGTTGCTCAGCGAATACTTCACCGAGATGACCCGCATCCTTTTCAAGCACGGGGGCACGCTGGACAAGTTCATGGGCGATGCCGTGATGGCCTTCTTCGGCAACCCGGAGCCGCAGCCGGACCATGCCCTGCGGGCGGTCCTCATGGCCCTGGAGATGCAGGAAGCCATCGGCCGGCTCAACGAGAAGTGGGCGGCCGAGGGGAGGCGGACCATCGGGGTCGGGATGGGGATCAACTCGGGGGACGTCACGGTCGGGAACCTGGGCTCCAAGGACTTTCTGGACTATACCGTCATCGGCGACAACGTCAACCTGGCCTGCCGCCTAGAGCAGAACGCCAAGGCCGGCGAGATCATCATCACACAGGCGACCTACGACGAGGTCAAGCACGCGGTCGAGGTGGAGCCGATGGAGCCGGTGCGGGTCAAGGGCAAGAGCGAGCCGATTCCGATCTACCGGGTCGTCGGGCGGCAGAATGTGAACGCATGACTTGGTTTGAAAATAGGGAGTCTGGCAGGAAGGCCCGGCCTGCCAGCAAGTTCTGGCCAATGTTCATCCCTGTGCGGGTTCGCCACCGGCTCATGGGCAACTGCCCAGAAGCGGCTATTGTCACAACAGGAGGAACAAGCCATGCTGAAGAAGAGAACGACAATCGCGGTGTTAGCACTGCTGGCGCTGTTCGCGCTGGAAGGTGCTTCGGCATGGGCGGCTGCCGATCCGGAAGAAGGGGTCAAAGATTTGGCAGACAAGATCACGAAGAGCATGATCGAGAAGGGGACGCACAAGATTGCGATCGTGGAAGGAAAAGAAGAAGGTCCCATCTCATGACAGCGAAGGAAAAGGCTACCTTTCTCTCGTTCCCGTTGCAAGCGCAAGAGACAGGTAACGTTTGCGTGGAGCCTTCCAGTGCCCTGAGATCAGTTACTCGAAGAGGTCGCCGAGTGGCAAACGGAACTCCGGCAGGAGGGGTGTGGTAAGCGCGTCGTGGGCTTCCGTCGAGATCTCGGCGGTGCGGACGTACTGGTGGTCGGTGAGCCGAAACACTTTGACAGTCTCCAGTTCGGGGTCCACGATCCAGTATTCTGTGACGCCAAAGCGCTCGTACAGTTTGCGTTTGGTCACTTCGTCCTTCTTGCGGGTGGCGTCAGAGAGAATTTCGACCACGAGGTCCGGTGCTCCCTTAATGTTGGGTTCGGTAATGATGGAAGACCGTTCCGTAGAGATAAAGAGGACATCCGGCTGGACCACATCTTCATCGGAAAAAATAATGTCGCAGGGAGCATCGAACACCTCCCCGCATCGGTGTTCACGCACGAACGTGCCCAATGCGATGACGAGATTGCGAGAAATTCTTTGATGCTTGGTGCTCGGCGCAGGGGTCATGTAGTGATCTCCCTGGATCAGTTCGTGCCGTTTCCCGTCGTCGGAGAATAGGAGGTAGTCCTCGTAAGTCAGCTTCGTGGAGCGGGGTTGTGTGGACATAAGGACCTCAGCAGCTTATGTTACTGGGTGAGGGTTTCTTGCTCAACATGGGTATGACTGTAGTCGGCTCGGCTGGTCGTGTCAAGCTGCGAAACTGAGCCCTCCCCGGTATCGAGCAAGGAGTGGGGGAAACAGTGCATCGAACTGTCGCTCGAAGGTCGTCGGGCGGCTGGGCGGCACGGCCTGATCCGCCGGAGAGTGAGCGACAAACTGCTTGCCAGTGCGACGGGTGTATGGCAAAGTTTTCGTTGCTACTCATTGCGACGTAAGGGATAACGGAGGAACGGATGAGACGCATGGGCGTGAGTCGGACGATCGTCCTGGGGTGGTGTCTGTGTCTGGGCATGGCGGTCGCGGGTCCGGTCTGGGCCCAGAGCCAGACCGTCACGGCCGAGGGAGTGGCCGGCATCCAGGGAGGGAACAAGGGGGTCGCGCGGGACAACGCCATCCAGGACGCACTGCGGAAGGCGGTGGAGCAGGCGGTCGGGACCATGGTGGCGTCGGAGACCCTGGTCGAGAACTTCCAGGTCGTGCGGGACAACATCCTGAACAAGAGCCAGGGGTACGTCCAGAACTACAAGGTGGTCAAGGAGGATGCCGGCAAGGACCTCTACAGCGTCACGATCGCCGCGACGGTGTCGGTCGGCAACCTGAAGAACGACCTGGGGGCGCTAGGGCTCCTGATGGCCCGGGTCGGGAAACCGCGGACGCTGTTCATGATCGCCGAGCAGAACATCGGGCAGGAGGTGTACGTCTTCTGGTGGAGCTGGTTTGGAAGCGGCGGGGCGGCGTTCGCGGGCCAGACGGTGGACCAGGCGGTCTCCGAGACCGCGCTCAAGGAGGAGTTTCTCAACAAGGGCTTCAACGTCGTGGACATCTCCTCGGCTACCGGGAAGTTTCAGATTTCCAATGCCTACCGGGTCGCGGACTTGACCAACGACGGAGCCCGCGAGTTCGGCAAGAAGCTCAACGCGGAGCTCGTCATCAAAGGCAAGGCGCTGGCCAAGGAGGGGCCGCGCACGCCCGGCAGCTCGGTGGGCTCCTACCTGGCGGACATCACGCTCAGCGCAATCCGCGTGGACAACGGACAGGTCGTCGCCTCGGCCCGTGGAAACGCCGCGGCGCGCCACGTCGCCCAGCACGTCGGCGGGAACGAGGCGCTGGACAAGGCCGCCCGCAGCGTCTCCGACAAGCTGATCGAGCAGATCCTGGCCAGGTGGACCGGAGAAACGTCCGGCGGCCAACTCGTGCAGGTGACGATCCGGGGCCTGACGGGCATGAAGGACCTGGTCAAGGTCAAGGACTTCCTCCAGTCCCAGGTGCGAGGGGTCCAGAGCGTCATCCAGCGCAGCTTTGAGGGAGGGGTGGCGGTGCTGGAGGTGGATGCCAGGACCACGGCGCAGCAGATCGGCGACGAGCTGGCAACGAAGGACGTGCCGGGGCTCGATCTGGACGTGACCGGGGCGACGGCCAATACGCTGGACGTGGTGGCCACGCGCAAAGGCGCGGCATCTTCGAAGTAATGCGGGACATCGCCGACACTGCCGTGCGGGCCTAGATTGGAACCGGGCAGGTCTCCGTAAGAGCCGGTCGGCACCGGGTCCCCTGTCTGCACAATGACCGCGAACACGTAGCTTGAAAGGAGGCTGCAATGAAGACTCATGCACGAGTCGGGCTGCTGATGCTGGCGGTCCTGCTGGTCGCAGCCTGCGCCCCGACGCTGCCTCAGATCACCAGGAACCAGGCCAATCCGATCCGGACGGTGGCGGTGCTGCCGCTGGTCAACAACACGAACGACGTGGAGGGGCCGGCCTATGTGCGCGACCTGTTCGTGGCGGAGCTCGGGCAATTCTTTTACGTGGTCAAGCCGGTCAGCGAGGTGGATCAGCTCCTCAAGGACCGGATGGGGGTCACGCTCGGGGCGCAGCTCGACATGACGACCCCCCAGAAGCTCGGCGAGGTCCTGGGGGTGGACGGGGTCTTCTACGGGGCGCTGGAGGACTTCAGCGACAAGACCACCGGCATCTACAACGTGAGGCGGGTCCGCCTCCGGAGCAAGCTGGTCAATTGCAAGACCGGCCAGACGGTCTGGAAGAACGGCATCGGGGTCAAGCAGGGCACGCAGGCCGGCGGATCCGACGTGCTGTCCAGCATTCCGTACGTCGGGCTGGCGTTCCAGGCCGCGGGGGCCGTTTCGTCCCTGGCTTCCTCCATGTCGGACAAGGACGTGGAGCTGCCGCCTCTCTTCGGGGAGCAGGTCGAGGCGCCCTGGGTGGCGTTGCCCGAACAGTCCGGCAGCGTCGAGGCCAACATCATCGGGGGATTGGTGGGGAAGGTCGTCGAGAAGGCCATGAAATCGCCGTTGCACATGGAAGCTCTCACGACGGTGTCCATCGTGCTCAAAGGCTACTATTATCCGGGTGGGGCGGACTACCAGACCTACGGGACGATGCTGGTCGGCGGGCCGGCCGAGCCGCCCGCACCCGTGAAGCCGTGAATCCATCAGGAAGGAGGAGCCACGTCATGAAACAGCGAGTCATCACCGGATTCCTGATCCTGGGTGTCGTGACCCTGACCGGCTGTCAGGCCACGATGACCGGCCAAGTGAAAGAGGACGTCAGCGTGACCGGGCAAACGCAGAGGCTGGAAGCAGCCGGCGCGCAATACTCCGGGCCCCAGTATACGGTGGCCATTATCAAGTTTGCGAACAAGACGCCGTCGAAGGTGCTGGGGATCGGGGAGGCGGCCACGGACATCCTGCGCACGCAATTGAAATCGGCCGGGCTTGAGCCGATCGATGTCAGCCAGGAGGCGATGCAACAGCAGGAAGAACTGATCAAGCTGCAGCAGACCGGAGCCGTCAAGGCCGGGAAGAAGGATGCGGCGAGCGGCTTCGAGTCCATTGACTACCGGATCCAGGGCGCGATCACGGCCTACTCGGAGGTCGAGGAAGGCTCGGACATGGTCGTCTACCAGAAGAAATCCCAGGTGGCCAGGGTTCAGGTGGACTATTCGCTGATCGACGCGGCTTCCGGCAAGAGCCTGCTGGCCGAGTCCGGCATGGGCGAATACCGGAAAGAAACGGGCGGGGCGCTGGGCTTCGGCTCCAGATCCACCGCCGACGTGGGGCTGCGGGACGGGGCGCTGCGCGACGCCCTCTCCAAGGCCATGTCCAAGATGATCGAGAAGCTGAACTCCCAGCCCTTCACCGGCCGAATCCTGGTTATGGAAGGACAGACCGTCATCATCCGGGCTGGGGAGAAGTCCAAGCTGGCGCCGGGCACCAAGCTGGGGGTCTATCGGGCCGGGCAAGACCTGATCGATCCGGAAACCGGCCGGTCGCTCGGGAAGCGGGAGAAGCAGATCGGGGAGATCGTTCTAGCCAGCCACCAGAACGACCGGATCTCGGAGGCCAAGGTCTCGTCCGGGACCGGCTTCCAGGCCGGCGACATCGTCCGGCAGCTCAGATAAACAGCGGGACGTGAAACGTGAAATGTGAGGCGTGAGACGCAGGAAGAAAAAGGGTGAGGCGGAGGGGACACTCCTCACGCCTCACCCTGTACATCCTTACTTGATCGCGACGGCCTTGACTTCCTTGTAGATCGTGTGACCCTGGAGGACCTTCTCGATCCCGTCCTGCACCAGGGTCGTCATCCCTTCCTCGATCGCGACCTTGAGCATCTCCTCGGTCTTGGCCTTGGTCTGGATCAGCCGCTTCATCCGGTCCGTGCCGAGCAGGAGCTCGTGGAGGGCGATCCGGCCCCTGAACCCGCTCTTGTTGCAGGCCTCGCACCCCTTGCCTCGGTGCAGCTTGAACTTGTCGTCGTACTGGAGCTTGACGTTCTTGTCCCACCATTCCTGCCCATAGCCCAGGACCAATTCGTTGTATTCTTCTTTCTCCGGGTGGTACGACTCCTTGCAGTCCTTGCAGAGGCGCCGGCAGAGCCGCTGCGCCAGGACCCCCAGCATCGCGTCGGCGAAGCTGAAGGGGTCGCAGCCCATGTCCAGGAGGCGGGTGACGGTCTCGACCGCGCTGTTGGTGTGCAGGGTGCTCAAGACCAAGTGGCCGGTGAGGGAGGCCTCGATGCCGGTGTCCGCCGTTTCCTTGTCCCGCATCTCGCCGACCATGATCACGTCCGGGTCCGCGCGCAGGAAGGCCCGCATGGCCATGGCGAAGGTGAATCCGATCTTGGGGTGCACCTGCACCTGGCGGAGCCCGTACTGGGTGATCTCGACCGGGTCCTCGGCCGTCCAGATCTTCATGTCCGGGGTGTTGATGTAGCCCATGACGGAGTGGAGGGTGGTAGTCTTGCCGGAACCAGTCGGCCCCACGCAGAGAATGATCCCGTAGGGCTTCTCGGCGATGTCTTTGAGCTCGCGCAGGTTCCGCTCCGAAAAGCCCATTTTGTCGAGCGGCAGCGGCTCGCTGGCCGCCAGGATCCGCATGACCACGTCCTCGTTGCCGGGGCCGGAGGTCGGAATGGTGGCCACGCGGAGCTCGATCTCCTTGGCGTCGCCCATCCGGAACTTGATCTTGCCGTCCTGGGGCTTCCGGCGTTCGGCGATGTCCAGGCTGGACATGATCTTGAGGCGGGACACGATCGCGCGCCGGTAGCTGGGCGGAATCTTCATGTACTCGAAGCAGCTCCCGTCCACGCGGAACCGGACGAGGGTTTCCTTCTTTTCGCCGTAGGGCTCGATGTGGATGTCGGAGGCGCCCTGCCGGTAGGCGTCCGCGATGATCTGATTGGCCAGCCGCACGATCGCGCTGTCGTTCTCGTCGATGCCGCCGGCAGCGGTCTCTTCCTGCTTCTGCTCCGCCTCGGCTTCGCTGAGCAGCTCGCCGAGGATTTCGGAGACGGAGCCCTTCATCGTCGAGTCCTGCTCACCGGTGGCAGCCCGCAGATACTGGGCGATGTCCCGGCGCAGCCCTACCGAGAAGCGGATGCTCTGCCCGGGGAAGATCCGCTTGATGTCCTGGATCTTGTCCAGGTCGTTCGGGTCGTCGATCAGGACTTCCACGACGTTCTTGTCGCGCTTGAGGGGGGTCCAGAAATTCTTCTTGAGATAGTCGACGTTGAGCGTCTTCAGCAGCTCGGGGTCGATCAGGTTCCGCTCGCTGTACTCGACGTACGGGCACTTGTAGAACTGGCTCAGGGACTTCCCGATGTCCTCCTTGGGGACCTTGTACTTCTCGATCAACTGGGTCTCGATGTCGGCCTGTCCCTTGCGCGCCTCCGCGATCGCCGCGTCCAGCTCCGCCTGCGTGACGCGGCCGTTCGTGACGAGATAGTCGAACTTGGTCGGGGTTTTCTTGGCGATTTGGCGCAGGTTCGAGAAGGCGATGCCGAGGCTCTTGGCGATCTCGGCGACCGAGTCCTCGTCCTTCTTGGTGAACCGGCCGCCGCTCTTCTTGTTGAGGAGCTGGATGACTCCCATCAGGTACTTGTTGTCCGCGACGATCGGGTAGGTGAGCACCTGCTTGGTCTTGAAGCCGGTTTTCTTGTCCCATGAGGCGTCGAACGACAGCGACGGATGGATGGCGGTGAGCTCGGCTTTGTTGTAGGCGTCCGCGACGTTGATCGGCCGCAGGTACTTGGCGGTGAATCCGGCCAGGCTCTGTTCGTTGATCGGGATACGGATCTCTTCGATCGTGTCCAGCCGGGGGGCCTTCGAGAAGATTTCCTTCTTCTCCGGGTCGACGGCGTAGAGGGTGAGGCCTTCGGCGTCGAAGATGCTCAGGATGTCCTTGTGGAGATCCAGGAGGATCTGGTCCAGATCCTTCGCGGCATGGATTTGCAGCGTGATGCGCTTGACGTGCTCCGCATAGGCGACCTTCCGCTGAAGTTCCTGCAGATTCTCAGGTAGGACTTTGGCCTCCATGGTCGCCTCTCCGGGGAGCGCTCGGAGCCTTCAAGCTATGCGGGCCGTTCCGGGGTCGGTCGGGCCGATGTGTCTCTGCGCCAGAAAGCCGTGTCTGGAGACGGAGCCTGGAGAGGCCCACGCAGGCTAGAACAATACCATCGGAAAAACGGGGAAAGCAAGCGTTGGAGTGGATTGAGGTACTTACCTGGGCAGGGGGGCGGCTCCGCCCGCAGCCAGGGCCGAAAGCTGCCCCGGCACCTTGTCCGGCGGGAGCTTGGTCGTCTCGCCGGTTTTGCGCCGTTTCAGCTCGACCGTGCCCTGCGCGAGGCCCTTGTCACCGATCACGAGTTGGTAGGGAGAGCCGATCAGGTCCGCGTCATTGAACTTGACGCCGGCCCGCTCGTCCCGGTCGTCCCAGAGCACCTCGACCCCGGTCCCCGTCAGCGCGTCATAGAGCGAAGCGGCCGTGTCCGTCACCGCCGCCGACCGGCTCAGGGGCAGCAGGTGCACGTGGAAAGGGGCGATCGGGACGGGCCAGATGATGCCTTTGGCGTCGTGGTTCTGCTCGATCGCGGCCGCCGCGGTGCGGCCGACGCCGATCCCGTAGCAGCCCATGACGGCCAACTGCTCCTGGCCCTGCGGGTCGAGGAACGTGGCGCCCATCGCCTGACTGTACTTGGTCCCCAGCATGAAGACGTGGCCGACTTCGATGCCCTTGGCCATGTGGAGCCGACCCCCGTCTCTCGGGGAGGGATCTCCGGCCTTGGCGTTCCGAAGGTCCGCGAACCGCTCGACGGGAAAGTCCCGGTCCCAATTGGCGTCCACGTAATGGCTGTGGGCCTTGTTCCCGCCCACGACGACGTTGCGCATGCCCTTCACGGCCTGGTCGGCCACGACCCGGACGCCGCGCAGGCCGACCGGTCCCGCGAAGCCGACCGGGGCTCCCGTGGCAGCCTGGACCTTCTCCGGATCGGCCAGCGCCAAGTCTTCGACCCCGAGCAGCTTCTTGAGCTTGATCTCGTTGACCTCGTGGTCGCCGCGGAGCAGCACCGCGACCAGCCCCTCGGGGATCTGATAGAGGAGCGTCTTGACGAGGCGTTGCGGGGACGTCTTGAGGAAGGCCGTCACCTCCTCGACGGTCCGGACTCCCGGCGTCGGCACCAGGCGCAGCGGCCGCTGCGCCTCCTCCAGCGCCTCCGTCGGAGGCGGGACCTCGGCCCGCTCCACGTTGGCGGCGTAGGTCCCCTGGTCGGAGTAGACGATCGTCTCCTCGCCGGTCTCCGCCAGCACCATGAACTCGTGCGAGGAGGTCCCGCCGATCAGCCCGGTGTCGGCCTCGACGGCGCGGAAGGTCAGGCCGCAGCGGGTGAAGATACGCTGGTAGGCGTCGTACATCTTCTGGTAGCTGAGTTTCGCCCCCTCTTCGTCCCGGTCGAAGCTGTAGGCGTCCTTCATGATGAACTCGCGTCCGCGCATCAGGCCGAAGCGGGGCCGGATCTCGTCCCGGAACTTGGTCTGGATCTGGTAGCAGTTCAGGGGCAGCTGCCGATAGGACCGGACCTCCCGGCGGATCAGGTCCGTGATGACCTCCTCATGGGTGGGGCCGAGGCAGAAATCGCGCTCGTGACGATCCTTGAAGCGGAGCAGCTCCTTTCCATAGAAGTCCCACCGGCCGGTCTCGCGCCACAGCTCGGCCGGGGAGGCGATGGGCATCAGGAGTTCCTGCGCCCCGGCCCGGTTCATCTCCTCCCTGATGATGGACTCAATTTTCCGGATCACCCGTAGGCCCAGCGGCAGGTAGGTGTAGATGCCTGCCGCCACCTTGCGGATCATGCCGGCTCGCAACATGAGGCGGTGGCTGACCGTCTCGGCCTCCCCGGGGTCCTCCCGGAGCGTGGGAATCAAGATCTCGGACGTGCGCATGGTTCCTTGTGAGCTTGCAGCAAATAGCGAGCAGCGAATAGCTCAGAGCTGTTGCTATTGGCTATTTGCTGCTCGCTGTTGGCTCGCTAATGCGAAATCAATCGTTCGATGTCGTTCCAGAAGGCGAAGACCATGATGCCGACGAGCAGGAGCAGGCCGACCTGCTGGGCGATCTCCCGCTGCCGCTCGCCCAGCGGCCTGCGCAGGACGGCTTCGATGGCGAAGAACAGCAGGTGGCCGCCGTCCAGGATGGGGATCGGGAGGAGATTCAGCACGCCGAGGTTGATGCTCAGGATCGCGATCAGGAACACCACGCTAGACGCGCCCTGCGCGGCGGCTTCGCCGGACATGTTCGCGATCGTCAAGGGCCCTCCGATGTTCTTGCTGGAGATCTCCCCGGCCGCCATCTTGTAGATGCCGACGACCGTCAGCTCGGTCCAGCCCCAGGTGGCTTGCAGCCCCTGTATGGCGGCGGCAGCCGGGTTCGACGCCCGGATGATGGACCGGCCGGGCCCGGAGATGCCGATCTTGCCGATTTCCACCGTCTTGCCGTCCACCTGAGCCTTTTCGGCGCTCGGCGTGACGGTCAGGGCGACGAGCCGGCCGTCGCGCCTGACCGTGAACCGCAGCGGACGGTTCGGGCTTTCCTTCACGAGCCCGGTCATCTCGGACCAGGTGTGGATCTCCTGCCCCTCGATGCTCACGACCCGGTCGCCGTCCTTGAACCCGGCCGCCATGGCGGGAGAGCCGGTCATCACGGCCGTGATCACGGGCGCGGTCTCCTCGATGCCGATCCGGTAGGCCGTCACGTCCTTGCCGTTGTCCTGAACGGTGAGGGGGGTCGGCGTGACCACGACCGTCTTGACCTGGTTCCCGCGCCGGACGTCCAGCGTCAGGGTCTTGCCCTCGGACTTCTGGACCGCGTCCTGCAGCTCGCTCCTCGTGGAGATGTCCTTGTCGTTGACCCGCAGGATGCGGTCCCCGACTTTGAGCCCGGCCTGGTCGGCCGGCGAGCCGGGCTTCAAGGCTTCGACGTCCGGGGTCAGGTCGTGGAAGGTCGGGACGAAGAGCGGGGCGCCGGTCGAAAGCCACCCGGCGAAGATGACGTAGGCCAGCAGGAAATTGAAGCCCGGGCCGGCCGCCACGATCAACATCTTGCGGAGAAGGGGCTGGTGGATGAACGAGCGGCGCCGCTCCTCCGCGGTGATGGCTTCGGTGTCTTCCTCGCCGAACAGCTTGACGTACCCGCCCAACGGGACCGCCGAGACCAGATATTCCGTTTCCCCGATCTGGCGGCCGATCAGCTTGGGGCCGAACCCGAGCGAGAACTTCAAGACTTTTACGCCGACCCAGCGGGCCACCAGGAAGTGGCCCAACTCATGGAAGGACACGAGCACTCCCAGCACGAGCAGAAACCACCAGACCTTCTGGGTCATCGCCCAGGCCGCCTCGGGCGACCATGCCCATAGACTCAACACGAGAGACTCCTTCGAATCCTAGAAGTTTTGAGTGGTGAGTTTTAAGTTGTTAATTGAAACTCAAAATTAAAAATCGAGAACTCACCCGTCTACTCGACCGCTATCGCGCGCGCACGAGCGAATCGGCTTTTTTCCTGGCCCAGCGGTCGGCCTCCAGCGCGTCGTCCAGGGAGCGGACCTCGCGCGGCGCGTGGGCGTCCATCGTGCCCCGGATGACCGCGGCGATATCCAGGAACCCGATCCGCTCCCGCAGGTAGGCGGCCACCGCCACCTCGTTGGCCGCGTTCAGCGTCGCCGGCATGGTGCCGCCGACCCGCAGCGCCTCGTAGCCGAATCCCAGACAGGGGAAGCGCTCGTGATCCGGCCGATAAAACGTGAGCTTGCCGACGGCGGCCAGATCCAGCGGGGGCGGATCCAGGGGGAGCCGCTCCGGATACTTCATCGCGTACGAGATCGGCGTCCTCATGTCGGGCAGCCCCAACTGCGCGAGCACGGACCCGTCCCGGTATTCTACCAGGGAATGGATGATGCTTTCCCGGTGGACCAGGACCTCGATCTGGGAGGGCGGGACGTCGAACAGCCACCGGGCTTCGACGACCTCCAGCCCCTTGTTCATCAGCGTGGCGGAATCAATGGTGATCTTGGCGCCCATTTTCCAGTTGGGGTGCTGGAGGGCCTGCGCCGGCTTCACGCGCCGCATCTGCTCGAGCGAGAGATCCCAGAGCGGGCCGCCCGAGGCCGTCAGGATCAGGCGGCGGATGTCCTCCCGGCGGTGCCCCTCCATCGACTGGAAGATCGCGCTGTGCTCGCTGTCCACGGGGAAGATGCGCACGCCGTGCCGGCGGGCTTCTTCCTGCATGAGCTGGCCGGCCATGACCATGGGCTCCTTGTTGGCCAGGGCCACCTGCTTGCCGGCCGTGATGGCCGCCAGGGTCGGCACCAGGCCGGCTCCGCCCACGATCGCCGAAATCACCAGGTCCGCGTTTGGCAGCTGCGCGACCCGTACCAGCCCCTCCACGCCGGCCCAGACCTGGACCGACCGGTCACCGCAGCGGGTGCGGAGCCGGGCGGCGGCCCCTTCGTCGGACAGGGCGACGGCCTCCGGCTTGAACACGCGGAGTTGCTCGTCGAGCTTCTCGTCGTTGGTGCCGGCCGTGAGGCCGACGACCCGGAACTCGTCGGGGAACTTGGCGACGATGTCCAGCGTGTTGGTCCCGATGGAACCGGTTGAGCCCAGGATGACGATGCGCTTCATAGGAAACTCGTGATGGGTGATGCGTGATGGGTGATGGGTCTGAGCATGGTTTTGTCAGGGATTCTTCCGAACCGATCACCGATCACTGGTCACCCCTCACCCTTTTACGAGCGTCGCATAATAGTAGAAAACCGGGGCGGTGAACAGCAGACTGTCCAGCCGGTCCAGCATCCCGCCGTGTGCGGGAATCACCGAACCGGAATCCTTGACTCCCGCGCTGCGCTTGAGCGTGGATTCGGCCAGGTCTCCCAGCACGCCGGCGACCGTCAGGAGCAGGCCGGTGGCCAGGCAGTCTCCCAGGCTGAAGGACGGCAGAAACCAGGCCCGGGCGAGCAGGGCGCCGCCGAGCGCGAAGACGAACGCGCCGGCCAGCCCCTCCACGGTCTTGTTGGGGCTGATCGTCGGAGCCAGCCGATGCCGTCCCAGGTACAGGCCGCTGTAATAGGCGCCGGTGTCGCCGGCCCAGGTGACGAGAAAGACGAAGAAGATCAAGAACTCTCCGTCCGGGAGCGACCGGGTCAGCAACAGCGTCCCCAATGTCAGCCCGATGTACAGGGTGCCGAAGACGAGCACGGCCGAGTCGGCGAGCCCGCTTCGGAGCTCGCGCCGCGAGCCCATGCGCCAGATCAGGACGCTGAGCAGGACGAGCAGGAAGACCGATCGCTCGGACAGCACCCCCGGCCACTGCAAGCTGGCCAGCAGGAGGCCCAGCAGGCTCAGCCCCAATCCCCTGGCGCCCAGGCTCGGTTTTTCCTTGAAGTGCAGGCGGAAAAATTCCAGCAGCGCCACGGCGGCCGCTGCGGCCACGAGTCCGAAGAAGGCGGAGGGAGGCGCATAACGCACCAGGAGGTAGAAGAGCGGAACGAAGACGAGAGCCGGATAGACGCGGCGAATGTCCGCGCATCTGCCGGCGACCGGCGCCTCGCTCGGCCGGTCGGTGGTCTGCTCGGCGCCCAAAACCCCACGAATCACGTCTGGCTCTGCGGATAGGTGGCAGCGGGAACCTGGCCGAATCGGCGCTCGCGCTTCTGGTATTCGAGCAGGGCGAGGAGCGCTTCGCGACGGCGGAAGTCTGGCCAGAGGGTCGGAGTGAAGTACATTTCCGTGTAGGCCAGTTGCCAGAGGAGAAAGTTGCTGATCCGCGCTTCCCCGCTGGTGCGGATCAGGAGGTCCGGGTCCGGCAGGCCGTGGGTGGAGAGATAGCCCTCCAGAAACGCCTCATCGATCATCTCCGGCTGCACCCGCCCTTCCTTGCAGTCCTCGGCGAGGCGCCGGACGGCGTCCACGATCTCCGACCGGCCGCCGTAGCTCAGGGCCACGTTCAGCATGAGCTTGTCCAGGTGGGCGGTGGCGCGCTCGACTTTCCGGACCCAGTTGAGCGCGGACGAGGGGAGGGAATCCACCCGGCCGATGGCCCGGAAGCGCGCGCCCTTCCGGATCAGCTCCTCCATCTCGTTTTGGAGGTACTGCTCCAGCAGGAGCATCAGCGCGTTGATCTCGTTGGCGGGCCGTTTCCAGTTCTCCTGAGAAAACGCATAGATCGTCAGCGCGCCGATGCCCAGATCCCGGCACAGGGTGATGATCTCGCGGACCGATTTGATCCCTTCGGCGTGGCCGGCGATCCGGGGCAAGCCGCGCAGCTCGGCCCACCGGCCGTTCCCGTCCATGATGATCGCAATGTGCCGGGGGAGAAGCTCGGGATCGAGCAAGGCCGTCAGTTCGTCTTCCGAGAGGTGCTCGAGGCCGGTCACAGTCCCTTTCGTCATGTCCGTCGCGCGATCCTTCTCCGGCTCGTTGGTCGTTCTGATGAAGTCGAGTTGGAGGGATGGGCTAGTCTATGGCAGAGCGCGTGAAAAGTCAAACCCTTCCGTGCGGCGGGCGCGGCGTTCCGGGGCCGGAGTCCGCCGCGTCCTCGCGGGTCTCCATACGTAGAACATCCGTGTTTTCCGTCACGTTGCGAGTCCGAAAACGAATCGGCTATACTGCGCCATCGTCGTCGGGAGTGGAGTTGCCGCGCATGGGATCACACGAATCGGTCGACCTCGCCCACTTCGGCCTGAGCGAACCGGACGTCGGCCGGGCCCTGGGCAAGGTCAAGGTGCGGGACGTGGACTACGCCGACCTTTACTTCGAGTCGCGGGTGTCGGAGTCCGTCTCGATGGAGGAAGGGATCGTCAAGCGGGCGGTCAAGAGCGTGTCCCAGGGCGCGGGGGTCCGGGCGACCGCAGGGGAGAAGACGGGCTTCGCCTATTCGGACGAGTTGACCCGGCGTGACCTGGAGATCGCGGCCGATGCGGCCCGCTACATCGCCAACTCGCCACAGGGGGACCGGGCCCTGCCGGTCACGCACCGGGAGCGGCCGGCCAGGGATCTCTATCCGGTCGGGACCTCGGTGGCCGAGGTCGCGACGGGCGAGCGGGTGGCGCTGCTGAACCTGATCGACGCGGAGGCGCGCCGGTACGACCCCCGCATCACGAACGTCATGGCCTCCTTCAACACGGAGCTCAAACGGGTCGTGGTCGCCACGTCGGAAGGGTTGCTGGTGGGAGACGTGCAGCCGCTCACGCGCCTCCAGGTGACCTGCATCGCGGAGGAGAACGGCAACCGCCAGGTCGGCTCCTTCGGCGGCGGCGGACGGGTCGGGTTTGAGTTCTACCGGGAGGGGAACCGGTGCCTCCACTACGCCCGGGAGGCGGCGAGACAGGCCATCCTGAACCTGAGCGCGGTGGACGCGCCGGCCGGCGTCATGGCGGTCGTCCTGGGGGGCGGCTGGCCCGGCATCCTGCTGCACGAAGCGATCGGCCACGGGCTGGAAGCGGACTTCATCCGCCGCAAGACCTCGGCCTTCACCGCGCTGCTGGGGAAACGGGTGGCCTCGGACGTCTGCACGATCGTGGACGACGGCACGATCCCGCTCCGGCGCGGCTCGCTCAACATGGATGACGAGGGAACGCCGACCAGCCGGACCGTCCTGATCGAACGGGGCGTCCTGCGCGGCTTCATCACGGACCGTTTGAACGCCCGCCTGCTCGGGATTCCCCTGACCGGGAACGGCCGGCGCGAGGACTTTCAGAGCGTGCCCCTGCCGCGGATGACCAACACCTTCATGCTGGCCGGGGAATCCGACCCACAGGACATCCTCCGGTCGGTCAAGCGGGGTCTCTACGCCGTCTCCTTCGGGGGCGGCCAGGTGGACATCACCAACGGCAAGTTCGTCTTTTCGGCCAGCGAAGCCTACCTCATCGAGGACGGAAAGGTGACGCGGCCGGTGAAGGGGGCCACGCTCATCGGGAGCGGGCCGGAGATCCTCACCCGGGTTTCGATGGTCGGGCACGACCTCAAGCTGGACGAAGGGATCGGCACCTGCGGCAAGGACGGCCAGTCGGTGCCGGTCGGGGTCGGGCTGCCCACGATCCGGATCGATGAGATCACGGTCGGCGGCACGAGAGGATGACGACAGTGATTCGTCATCCGTTGTTCGTCATTCGTGTCGGAATGGGAGAGTCGAACAGGGTTCGGGTTTTCTCTTTTTTGCGAGTGACGAGTGACCAATGACGAGTGACGCGAAAGAGTTGGCGGCCGACATGCTGGAGCGGGCCAAGCGGCGGGGCGCCACGGCGGCGGACGTGATGGTCGCCGACGGCCAGACCTTTTCCGTCCAGGTGCGCCTGTCCGCGGTGGACCGGCTGACCAGGGCGAGGGAGAAGCGTCTGGGGCTCCGGGTCTTCTTCGGGAACCGATCCGCGACCGCCTCCACCTCGGACTTCTCGCCCGAATCCCTGGACCGGCTCGTCTCCGACACCTGCGCGCTGGCCGCCGCCGTCGCGGAAGACGACCTGTCCGGCCTCCCGGAGGCCGGCCTCATGGCCGCCGACCGGCCCGACCTCGACCTGTTCGATCCGACCGAGCTGACCACGGAGGCCCAGATCGAGCTGGCCCGGCGCGCGGAAGCGGCGGCTCTGGCCGAGGACCGGCGGATCACCAATTCGGAAGGGGCCGACTTCAACTCCTCCTCGGGACGGGTCGTCCTCGGCAACACGCACGGGTTCCTGGGGGAATACCGCAGCTCCAGCTTCTCCATGTCCGTGACGCCGGTCGCCACGGAACCGGACTCGGGCGGCATGCAGCAGGACTCCTGGTACACGGTCCAGCGCAAGTTCGCGCGGCTGGACAGTCCCGAATCGGTCGGGCGGGAAGCGGCCAGACGGGCCTTGCGCCGGCTGGGGGCCCGCAAGGTGGGAACCAGGAAGGCGCCGGTGATCTTCGATCAGGAGACCGCGGGGAGCCTCCTGGGCAACCTGTGCAGCGCGGCCTCCGGCTATGCGCTCTACAAGGGCGCCTCCTTCCTGGTCGGCCAGTTGGGCAAGCGGCTCGCGTCGGATCTGGTGACCGTCTGTGACGACGGCCGGATGTCCGGCGGGCTCGGCTCCCGCCCCTTCGACGGCGAAGGGCTGGCGACGATGAGGACCCTCGTGGTCGAGAAGGGGGTGCTGACCAGCTACCTGCTGGACAGTTACTCGGGCCGGAAGCTGGGCCTGGCCTCCACCGGCAACGCCTCCCGCGGCGTGGGGGAGAACCCCACGGTCGGGCCGACCAACTTTTTCCTGGCGCCCGGCGAGGAGGATCCCCGGGCCATCATCCGGTCGGTCCGCGACGGGCTCTACGTGACCGAGCTGATCGGTTTCGGGGTGAACCTGGTGACCGGGGACTATTCGCGGGGCGCGGCGGGCTTCTGGATCGAGAACGGCGAGCTGGCCTACCCGGTCGAGGAGATCACCATCGCCGGCAACCTCAAGCAGATGTTCGCCTCGATCGAGATGGTGGGCAACGACCTGGTCTTCCGCGGCCGGATCGCCAGCCCCACGGTCAAGATCGGCGAGATGACGATCGCGGGCAACTGAAGAGCAGAGCGTATGGCTGATGGCTTATAGCCGACAGCAAGAGTTTTTCGGGTTCCCGCCATCAGCCATACGCCATATGCGATAAGCTCTTGGCTTCTTGCGAGGAGGGCAACATGCGCATCAGCTCAACGGCGTTCAGCAATCAGGGCGCGATTCCGGCATTGTATACCTGCGAGGGCAAGGACGTTTCGCCGCCGCTGGTGTGGTCGGACATCCCGGAAGGCGCCAAGAGCCTGGCGCTGATCGTTGATGACCCGGACGCCCCGGACCCGGCCGCGCCGAAAATGACCTGGGTGCACTGGGTGCTCTACAACCTGTCGGCCGCGAACGGCGGGCTGCCGGAAGGCGTGAAGACGCTGCCCGCGGGAACGAAGGAAGGCTTGAACGACTGGAAGCGGACCGGCTACGGCGGGCCGTGTCCGCCGATCGGCCGCCACCGCTACTTCCATAAGCTCTATGCACTCGATATCATGCTGCCGGATCTGAAGCAGCCGACCAAGGCCAAGCTCGAAGAGGCCATGAAGGGCCACGTCATCGGCGAGGCGCAGTTGATGGGGACGTATCAGAAGCGCGGGTGAATTCGATCGCGATCGCGAGGCGACGGTCGCGGGGAACCAAGACGACAAGGAGCGGACAGGCGATGCGACATGCATGGAGCTGGGTTCTTCTGGCGACGCTGGGGCTGCCCGGCGCGGGCGTCGCCGCCGATTTTCGGCTGATCAGTCCCACGGTCAAGGATCAGGGCGTCATCGGCAACGAGCACGTCTACAACGGCTTCGGGTGCAGCGGCCGCAACGTGTCGCCGGAGCTGCGGTGGGAGCGGGCGCCCAAGGAGGCCAAAAGCTTTGCCGTGACGGTCTACGATCCCGATGCGCCGACCGGAAGCGGCTGGTGGCACTGGGTCGTCTTTAACATTCCTCCAAACGTCACCTTGCTGCCAGCGGGCGCCGGCAAGCCGGACGGGGGAGGCTCGCCTCCGGGCAGCATTCAGAGCATGACCGATTTCGGCCAGCCTGGCTACGGCGGTCCTTGCCCGCCGGCGGGCGACAAGCCGCACCGGTATGTCTTCACCGTCTACGCGCTGAAAGTGGATCGGCTGCCCCTGGAGAAGGAGGCGTCCGGCGCGATGGTCGCCTTCTATCTGAATCAGAATGCGTTGGGGAAGGCGTCCTTCACGGCGAAATACGGTCGGTGAGCCTGGGCAAGCCGAAGGCGAGACGGTGAAGTGATCAGCGATGGGTGATCGGTAAAAAGTCAGAATGTCGCTGAGAGCGGAACTGTCGCTTGCTCATCACGCATCACTCATCACCGGTCACTGCTCGAAGGAGAGATCATGCCCTTAGACCATGAAACGGGCAAGCTCATGCTGCAGCTCGTCACCTCGCGCTACGACGACCGGCGTTGGCGGAAGAAAATCGAGAAGACGCTCAGCCTGCCGCAATCCGGCGTCGAGGACGAGGTGCAGCGGCAGCTCTTCATGTACCTCAAGCTGGGCTTGAAGGCCTACAAGTCCCGTCGGGCCGACCCGGACTCCTGGATCGTCGGGGGCTATGCGACCCGGGAAGTCATCGAGCGCGCCAAGTTCAACCCCGCCGCCGTGGGGCCTTCGATCACCAAGGACGACGTGGCCTGTCTCGGCGTGGATCCGGGGCCCGAGGTGGACGAGGCCTGGTGGGACGACATGTTGGTGGCCTGGTTCGAGGAGCCGGAAGCAGAGAAGGCGGAGGATCGAGAGCCGGCGGGGGAATCCGGTCAGCCTTCGGAAGCAGCGGACACGAACAAGGCCGAAGCCTGAGAGGCTTCGGCCCGGAGCTTCAGCCTCCCCGCCCGGTTAACGTTTCAAGTCGATCATGTGCGCCTTCCCCCGGTCTCCCAGGAGGTCGGGGCCGGGCAATAGCTGCGGCGACTGCTCCGCGTTCATCCGGCGCGCGTCCGTCTCCACGTGGGGCTTGACGTACGAGTAGAGCTCGCCCACGTCCACCGCCCCGTCCTTGTTCGCATCCGCCGCCCCCTGCAAGCCCTTCAGGAAGTGATAGGTGAAGAGCCCGTGCCGCTTCTCCGGGAAAGCGGAGCTGATCTGGTTCCCCGCCGCGGCCGAGATCACCACCATGTTCTGAGTGGACATCAGGGGGTTCTCTACCTGGATCAGCATGGGCCGCGCCCCCTTGGCGATGACGGACCGGCCGCCGGCTCCGGAGAAGCAGGAGTCCATCACCACGGTGATCTGTTTGGCTGGGAGCTTGCCGAGGGACTCGTAGAGCCGCTTGAGCGGATAGGCGGTCCGGCTCAGGAAGGCCGGATCCCCGTCGTAGGGCACCAGGAAGGCCTGGTTCGTCTTGGGGTCCGGCGCTCCGTGGCCGCCGTAATAGACGAAGACCTCGGCGCCCGCGTTCTGGCCCACCTGGTTCGGCAGCCACTCCTCGAAGCGGGCTTCCAGCGCGCTGCGCGTCACCCGGTCGTTGAGCAGCAGGACGATGTTCTGCTCCCGATAGCCCAGCGCCCGCACCAGATACTGCTTGATCGTCTCGGCGTCGCGCCTGGCGTAATCCACCCGGGGCAGGTCCCGATAGTCCTCGATGCCGATCACGACCGCGTAGGCGGCCTCCTTGGGCGGCACGGCGCTGGCCGGAGGAGCCAGCTCGGCGTCGATCCGGGCCAGCTCGGCGGCGCCGAAGACCTCCGAGCCCTCGGCCACGGCCTGGCCCTTGCCGGGAGCCTTCAGGCTGGCCAGATACTCGGTCTGGACATATTCCACGAGCGGGGGCAGGACGCCGGCCGCCGCGGGGGGCACGGCCACGTAGCGGACGATCGCGTCCAGTGATTCCTGGCGCTTGACGCCGGAGCCGTCCTTCCGGACGCTCACGTTCTCGGTGCGCTTCCACACCTGCCCGCCCGTGTGCACGTTGAAGAGCTTAGCCTGCAGCCTGAGGTTGACCTCGTACTGGGAGCCGAAGAGGAAGGTCGGCAGGTCGTAGGAGAACTCCTTGACCTCCGCCACCAGCAGCAGGTCCGCGTTCTGGGCGCGGGCGGCCGCCAGGATCTGCTCCGGGTCCAGCTTCTGTCCGGGGAGCTTGAGGATCACCACGTCTTTCAACACCTGGGTGCGGGCGAGCGAGTCCTTCAGGATGCCCTGGATCGTGGTCTCCACGGCGTCGCTCAAGGGGGCGCCCTCGTACGTGACCTTGCCGACGTCGATCGGGCCGATCGCCACCACGGCGGGCACTTCCTGCTCCTTCACCGGAAAGGACAGGGCCGGGGGCGGGATGTCGGGCGCGCAGGCGGTCAGCAGGAGGCCGGGGACGATGAACCCAGACAGAAGGGCGAGCCGGAGCAGGCGTGGTGTACCCATGGAACAACCTCTTGGTGACTCCACGACATTATCGGCGATCAGCGCGAGAACTTGACGACCTTGCCCCTGACTTCGACGCAGGTGTGGGTGAAGAGCAGGAACGTCGAGAAGTACGACTGGGAAGACACCTCGATCAGGGCGTCCCCGCCCTTGTTCTTGATCATGTCGTCAATGAGGTCGGCGACGGGCTGGGGTCGCTTGACCGGGACGACGAGCAGCATCAGCCCGCAGGAAGACGCCTCCTCCGCGCCGCCCAACTGCACGTACTTTCCGGGGACCGGGATGGTGGAGGGGGCGATCGCCCCGGGCGTGCTGCAGGCCGCAAGGGACAGGGCGAGCAGGGCGCAGACCCCGAGCGTCCCGACGCGTCTCGCCCGACTGCCCCATTGTCGCGAACCGGATGGCCGTGTCATTGTTTCGAGTTTTTGACGGCGGTGCCCTTGACCACCGTACAGTGCGAGCCGAACAGCGGCAGCGGGAACGCCCAGACCCGCTCTTCCACGGTCACGCCGACCAGGGCGTCGGCGCCCCTTTCCTTCACCAGGTTTTCGATGATCTCGTGGGACGGGGCCTTGCCGCCGAGCGGGACGATCAGAATCCAGTATCCGCAATCGGAATCTTCAACGGGTCCCAGAACCGTGTAGGTCGGGGTGACGGGACCGGAGGCGCTGGCGATACCGGAGGGGTGGCGGCTCACGCAGGCGGCGAGCAGGAACGGGCAGCAAGCCAGAGCACCGAGCTGAAGCAGCAGCCGCCAGTCGCGCATGGGAAGGTCAGCCCAAATGAACCGCCCCGCGGGTTTCCCTTACGTGAGGCGCGCTACCCTAGCAAACGGCGAGGGGGCTGTCAAGAATACCGAAAGGGGTCAGCCGAAGAGGTCCATTTGAGCCGGCTGCGGCTCGGGGGCGGGCTGGGGCGCGGCGGCTGGGGTCGGCGCGTTGAGCTGATGCAGATAGGCCTTGAGCTTCCGGAAGTCCTCGATCAGGGGCTCGCGGAGATTGCCCTGGTGCAGGGCCGCGGCCGGATGCAGGAGCGGGAAGACCGTGAACTCCGGCAGGCGGATCGCGTGTCCGCGGACCTTGGTGATCCCCACCCTCTTGCCCAGGATTGTCTGGGTCGCCCAGTTGCCGAGCGTGCAGACCAGCTTGGGCCCGATGAAGCGAATCTGCTCCATGAGGAACGGCTTGCACGTCTCGACCTCGTCCGGCTCCGGATCCCGGTTGTTGGGCGGCCGGCACTTGATCACGTTCGCGATGTAGATCTCGGAGCGGGACAGGCCGGCTGACTGGAGCAGCTCGTTCAAGAGCTTGCCCGCGGCGCCCACGAACGGCTCCCCCTGCTGGTCCTCGTAGAAGCCCGGTCCCTCGCCCACGAACATGATCCCCGCCTGCGGGTTGCCGACCCCGAAGACCACCTGGGTCCGCCCCAGTTTGGCGAGCTTGCAGCGCTGGCAGTTGTGCAGGAAGTCGCGGAGCTCCTGGAGGGTGGCGGGCTGGCTCATGACACGCAAGTCACGCTCGAACCGGCCCGCATCTTAGGAGGCGGCCAAGAACTTGTCAACGATGATTCTTTCTGGTCCATTTTTGTGCACGGTGTACAAACTGGGTTCATCGAGCGGAGCATGCTCAAACCGCCTGAGGAGAAAGGCAATTTGGGAAAAAATTTGGTCGAGCGAGTAGGGGATCCCCTTTACACGGGCTGACGACGGCGAAACGGATACTCGTGGTATCCGTCTCGATACAGGTCATCTTCCTGGGCTTGATTCTCCAAGTTCGCGGTTCGTTGGCAGATTTCCACGATATCTCAGGAAAGATCCTAAGTAGAGCTACGCCTTGAAATCGGCATGTCATTTGCTGGGACTTACGATCGCCCGGGGAGACCCTGTGTCCAGACTTTGTTTGGATTAGGAGGTGGCCATGCAAGAGCAAATCGAGCGTGATGAAAAGCGAATCGGCCTGAACGTGTGGCTCACGCCGGCTGGAGAGTCGGCCCAGCCGGTCTTAGCCAATTACACCGCCGTTGGCGTCGTCCAGGGACTGGCCTACTTGGACTTCGGCTTCATCGAGCCGGGCGCCCTGGCACTTGTGGCCCGGGCAGCTCAGCAGGGAAAGCCGATGCCAACGAAGAACTTGGAGGGAAAGCTGAGCGTACGTGTTGCCGTCGGGCTCGACGTCCTACAACGCCTGCACCAGCAACTTGGACAGGTGGTCGCAGGGCTGCAGGGACAGCGAAGGGCCGTCAGGGAGAAGAAGTAAAAGCCTGTATCTAAACGTAGATAACGGAAAGGATACAGCATGAGGAAGAAGATGGGTTTCCTTCTGAACACCATCATAGTTTTGGCCGTGGTGTTGCCTGCGGTTGCCCCGGCAGGGTTGCAGAGTGCCATACAACCGCTGGGGCGTTCCCGCAAGGCATGCCGTGAAAGCGGTTCCTGACATCCTTCTATTTCAGCATGGCCGGCAATCTGTTACCTGAGTACATGATGGATCGTTAACGTTCCTAAACTTTGGGGGCCAAGAAGATGTCTGCTCTAGGGTTACTGCTCGCGTTGCTTCTGTATGTAGGGCTGGGATGGGGGACAGTCAGGTTAATTCGTAGATTCACGGACTGGAAGCTCGCGAGATATCTCACGGTTGCTGTCTTTGTGCTGATTCCAACGTGGGACATTGTTCCGGGGCAACTGTATTTTCAGCACCTGTGCAAGGAAGATGCAGGGATCAAGGTGTTGAAGGCAGTAGAGGTCGAGAAATCGTATTTCAAGTCAAATGCTCAACCAGATGAGGAAAAACTGTCTGAGCGATTTGTCATAGTGCACAAGGATGACAGACGGTATTCGTCTAGTTTTCACATTGCGAAGTTCGAAAGTGTGTTGCATGACAAGCAAACTGGTGAGGTGCTAGGAGTCGATGTACGACTTGTGCATTATGGTGGCTGGCTCAATTCGTATCTGTTTCCTCAAGGTCCACCAACGAGGTGTGCCGGATATAGTCCATCCCGAGACGTGTGGACAGAAGTGATAAAGCCAAAATCGACTGACTCAGAAAGGGGGGAGTAGCATGCCAAGCTCAATGCAAACCTATTTTGAGAATGCGCAGCTATCGTTGGCCTCCTATGCGGACCTAACTATAGGCATGACACATGACCAGTATATAACTGCATTAAAAGAGGTTGGGTTCACCGAATTACTTGCTGTCCAATTTGTTAAGACCTACTCCATCGCTGCCGATACGTTCGCCAATAACCAGAATGGGTTTGCAGCCACCTTGTTTCAAAGGATTGGCGGAACCGAAAAGATTCTCGCAATTCGTGGGACGGATAGTTTGCTCGACCTCGTCATTGACGGCACGATTGCATCAGGTGATGCGGACACATTAAATCCTCAATATACATCCCTAAAGGCCTACTATCAGCAGCTCATCGCGCAGGGGAAACTAAGTCAGGATGATGCGATCACAGTAACTGGGCATTCAAGCGGTGGTTTTTTGGCTCAGGCATTCACTGTCGATTTTCCGACAAATGTCACCCATACATTTACCTATAATGCGCCAGGGTTCGGCGGCATTGTCGCCGATGTTTTAGACCGGCTGGGTATCTCTGACACGACGATACCATCCGATCTCATTACAAACGTAATCAGCCAGAACGGTCTTTCAGGAACATCTGGTTTTGGAACACTCATAGGTTCCGTCGAGAACATTTTCATCGAAGCGACGTTTGATCCGCTTCACAATCATTCCATTGTGACAGCCACAAATGCTCTGGCCCTGTACGATCTATATGCAACCCTCAACGACTCGCTCGATATTCCGACCGTGACCGGCATTCTGGAGGCGACGGCGCGAAGTGACGGGGAGACTCTCGAGCGCAGCCTCGATGCCCTGCGCAAGCTGTTCCAAGGTGGGCAGCCGACCGCTACGCCGGTCGGAGACCGCGAACGGTACTACAGCAATCTGCTCACCCTGAGGAGCGAGCTCTCCCCGACGGGGCAATCGTTAGGCCTTCCGGTCCTCAGCCTGAAGGACGTGAATGCCCCAACGCTGAAGAACCTGGCCGTCAGCGACATCGCGTTCCGCTACGCGCTCAAGGAACTCAATCCGTTTGTGGTGCTGAACGTGGACTACGGTGCCCACAACGGGAACGGCGAATTGGCCCTGTCCGATCCGACGGCCGGGCCGGGCGAGCTGACGGCCGAGTACCTGACCGACCGGGCCGCGTTCCTGGCCAAGAAGATTGAGGTCAATACAAGCCTGTCTGCGACGGTGGCGAGTGCGGCCTCCACCGTGCATTTCCAAGATACGCAGTTGCAGGAGGAGATCGGACCGGCGTCCGCGCCCCTGCCGCAAGTGATCTTTGGGAGTGATGCGAGTGAAGTCCTCACCGGGAGCCAGTTGTTCGCGGATCGGCTGTATGGCGGGGCGGGGAACGATCAGTTGTTCGGCCAAGGCGGCAAGGATTACGCGGAGGGCAATCGGGGGGATGACGTGCTGAACGGGGGCAGCGGCGTGGATCACCTGGTTGGCGGGGCGGACAATGACACCTACTATGTGGATGATGTGCGCGACCAGGTGGTGGAGTTCGAGACCGGGGGAAACGACACCGTGATCAGCAGCGCGGCGACCCTCAAGTTGGCGGATCAGGTGGAGAACCTGAGGCTGACCACGGGCGCGGTGCTCGGGCGCGGGAATGAGCTGGACAATAATCTGGCGACCGAGACTGCGGGGAGTATTTTGAGTGGGGGGCGAGGCGACGACATCTATGTGCTGCACGCTGGCGGCAGGGTGGTCGAGGCCGTGGGGGAAGGTACGGATCGGGTCGAGAGCGCGGTCAGCGTGACCCTCGGGGCCAACATTGAGGACCTGCTCCTCACCGGCACAGCCGCCGTTGATGGGACCGGCAATGAGCAGGACAACACGATCACGGGGAACAAGGCGGCGAATCGGCTGGTGGGAGGTGGGGGGCAGGATCATCTGCTCGGGGGCGAGGGCAACGACACCCTGGCCGGTGGGGCGGGCGACGATCTGCTGGAGGGGGGCGCGGGCGACGACGTCTACTTCTACAGAAGTGGGGAGGGGCTGGATCGCATCGAGGATACGGAGGGGCGAAATCTCATTTGCTACGATGGGCATCTCTTGCAGGGCGGGCGGCGAGGGGCCGACGCTGCGCCCGACACGTATACGAGCCTGGATGGCCGGTTCACCTTTGTGCGAGCCGGGGGCGACGTGATCGTCAACGGCACGTTGATTCTCAACCAGGACTTTCAGGATGGCCAGTTCGGCATCCGGCTCATTGACGAACCGTCCTATGACAACGGCATGCCGACGCGCACGGAATTCACACAGGAAGTGCCGGACCCAAATAATCCTGGGCAGACACTCACGGTGCCGATCTTTGACGAGAACGACAACGGTTACACAATCACCGGCGACACGAACAATATCGTTCATGCCTTGGGGGGGAGCGACACCGTTGCCAGCGGGGTTGGCAATGACCAGCTCTACGGAGATGAGGGCAACGACACGCTACTTGCCGGAGATGGTCATGACCGATTGTATGGCGGCGCAGGTGCCGATCATTTGGAAGGGGGCGAGGGGCAAGACACGCTGGCAGGTGACAGTGAGAACGATCAACTCATCGGCGGTGCGCAGGACGACGTTCTGGTGGGAGGAAACGGAGACGACGTGTTGAAGGGGGACAACTTTGACAATCCGACTATCTCTGTGGATGCGTCCCAAGATGGTCGAGACTGGTTGGATGGTGGGAAGGGGAACGACAATCTCGCCGGTGGGGGAAACGACGATATCCTCATCGGCGGTGCCGGGGATGATTCTCTCTGGGGTGATTACAGTTTCGTGGAATTCGATCAGATCGGGGGAAATGACACGCTGGATGGGGGCGAGGGCCATGACGGTTTGGCGGGAGGCCTGGGAGATGACGTGCTCTTCGGTGGGTCCGGGAGCGATACCTTGTTCGGAGACTCCCCCGAGGCCGATTCCACGATCGACGGGGGCGATGATTTTCTGGATGGCGGCGACGACCTGGACAATCTTTTTGGTGGCGGCGGAAATGATGTGCTCTTCGGCGGCGAGGGCAATGATTGGTTGCTGGGCGACAGCCCGATCAATCCCTCGACCGTTTCCGGCAACGACTTTCTGGATGGCGGCGCCGGCAATGACCTTCTGGAAGGCGAAGGCGGAGACGATGTGCTGGCGGGAGGAGCCGACGACGACTGGCTCTACGGGGGCTCGGAAGTTGATGCTGATTCCCCGGGAAACGATGTGTTGGATGGCGGTGCCGGGAATGACGAGGTGCATGGCGGTGGAGGCAACGACGTGTTGGTGGGAGGAGTAGGGAATGATCGGTTGTCGGGAGATGATGTGGTGAACAGGCTCGGCGGCCTGAGCGTTTCTTCCACGCCGGGTTCCGACGATCTTGATGGTGGCAAAGGTGATGACCTGCTCTACGGCAGTGGTGGAAGCGATGTGCTGGTCGGTGGGGCGGGGAACGATCTCCTGGTCGGTGACGACTTTATTTTTGGTCCTCCGCCTATGCCCGGCCTCTCTTCACAGGATTTCTTCCGTTACTCGGCTTCCAGTGGGAACGATCAGCTCGACGGCGGCGAAGGGGATGACCAACTGTACGGAGGGGCGGGAGACGACACTCTCACTGGCGGAGCGGGAAAGGATCTGCTCTACGGGGATCGCTGTGCCTTACGTGGCATAGATGTTGGTGACACTTTCGTTGGCGGCAATGACACCCTGGATGGCGGGGATGGAGACGATTACCTCGATGGCGGCGTCGGCCACGACGTACTCACGGGCGGCGAGGGCTCGGATCAGCTCTATGGCGGAGATGGGAGTGATCAGCTCGACGGGGGAGCGGGAGACGATCTATTGCAGGGCGATGGTGGCTCAGTGTTCGGAGTGGGGGACGACACGCTGCTGGGCGGAGCGGGCAACGATCAACTGTTCGGCGGTGAAGGGAACAATCTGCTGGATGGTGGGACGGGCAACGATTTCCTTGCCGGCGGCGAAGGCAACAACACCTATGTGTTCGGTCGGGGCTATGGCCAGGACAGGGTGGGGTACGGGCTGTTCTCCGACAACGGCGCCAGCAACGTGGTCCAGATGGGGGCCGACGTGGGGCCGGACGACGTCCAGATGGTGCGCTCCGGGGCGGACCTGATCTTCCGTCTGGCCGGCACGACCGACCAGCTCACCTTTCAGGCCTTCTTTGGCCCGGACTATACCCGGCAGGCCACGGTGCAGTTTGCCAACGGAACGGTCTGGGATAACGAGACGATCAAGGATCGACTGCTCACCGGAGACGGGGAGAAACGGCGGTTGGAAGGATTCACGGACCGAGATGATGTGATCCAGGGGACAGGTACGAACGAGGTCCTTGCCGGGCTGGGCGGGAATGACACCTTGGCTGGTAGCGCCGGGAATGACCGCCTCTATGGAGGCTCCGGCAGCGACATCTATCGGTTCGGCCGTGGCTCTGGGCGCGATACGGTCCTCGACCTGCTCCGTGCTGGTGGCGGCTCGGGAGGACCTCCCCCTTCGTTCGCCTTTGGCGGGGAAGGCGCGGCCACGTTCGCCGCGAGCAGCAACGACCTCGACACGATCCGCATGGATGCCGACATTGCACCGGGCGATGTGACCGTCTTGCGGAACGGGCATCATCTGGTGCTCCAGCTCGATGGCACTCCCGATCGGTTGACGCTCGCCTACTTCTTCGCTGATCCGGCGCTACAGGCCAAGCAGGTGGAGTTTGCCGACGGCACGGTGTGGGACGCTGCCACGCTTAGCGCACAGGTGAGCGGGGGTACGACCGATGGAGACGACGGAGGTGTGCCGCCGGACCCCTCGGGCGGCGGAGGCACTCCCTTGCAGAATGAGGATGACGTGCTGGAGGGGACGGTGGGAGCCGACCTGTTGGCCGGCGGCATCGGCAATGACACATACGTGGTGAATGACCCAGGAGATGTCGTGGTGGAATTGCCGGACGAAGGGATTGATACGGTTCGCAGCTCGGTGAGTTACACATTGGGCGCCAACGTCGAAAACCTGACGCTAACAGGCGGCGAGGAAATCACCGGGACCGGCAACGAATTGGACAACGGTTTAAGCGGTAACAGCGGTGACAATGTCCTGAGGGGGGGAGCCGGGAACGACACCTACCTGTTCGGGCGAGGAAGCGGACGGGACATCCTTATGGACGATGATGCCACAGTCGGGAATCTGGATACGGTTCAAATGGCTGACGATGTCTCGCCTGGCGATGTGACAATCACACGCAGTAGCGATGATCTGGTGTTGAGCCTCACTGGGACGACCGATCAACTGACGGTCCTGGGCTTCTTCTCGGACTCCGCCCACCAGGTCGAGCAGGTGTCTTTCGCCGATGGGACCGTCTGGGATGTGGCGGCGCTTATGGATCGGCTTCCCCAGACCCTTGTTGGGACCAGCGGGGCAGACACGCTCTACGGGGGAGCCGGGGCGGACATGCTGGATGGAGGCGCGGGGGATGACCAGCTCTATGGCTATGAGGGCCACGACACCTACCTCTTCGGCAGCGGAGCTGGGCAAGACACGGTGCTGGACTATGACCCTGGGGTAGGGAATACCGATGCCGTCCGTCTGGGGATCGATGTCACGTCCTCCGACCTGACCGTCACGCGGAGCGGCGACGACCTGGTGCTCGGCATCAATGGAACCAACGATCAGCTCACAGTCCAGTCCTTCTTCCTCGGTTCGGCCTATCGCGTGGAGGAAGTGCAATTTACGGACGGGACGGTTTGGGACGCGGAGACCCTGACGGACAAGACTCGGTTGCTTCAACAGGGCGGAACGGGGAATGACTTCCTCCCTGGCGTATCGCCGGGGGGCCTCGGGGCCGACGACCTGCTGATCGGCGGGGCCGGTAACGACACACTCGTAGGCGACAATCTGAGCGGGGCTGGCTTTGGGGGCCGCGACAAACTGCTGGGAGGAGATGGCAACGATCTCCTGTTTGGCCGCGGCGGCGATGATGTTGTGGACAGCGGGGCGGGCGATGATCTGCTCCAAGGAGATGGCGGGTTCACGGAGGGGTTCAGCGGGCAGCCGGTCGGGGACGCGGACGTGCCGGGGAATGATGTCCTCCTTGGCGGAGATGGGTATGACAGCCTGTATGGGGCTGGAGGTGACGACTATCTCGATGGTGGGGCGGGGGATGACTTCCTGTCCGGCGACGGTGGATATGGGTTCCCGGCCTTCGTCGGCACCGCCTTTCCGGGCAATGATGCGCTGCTGGGCGGGGAGGGGAACGACCAACTCAACGGCGGGACCGGCGATGATCTGCTGGACGGCGGGACCGGACTGGACACGCTGATCGGCGGCGCGGGCAACGACACCTTCGTGTTCGGCCGAGGGTACGGTCAGGACACGATTGAGGGCTTCGGCCTTGACGGAGACTTCTCGCCCACTTCGGTCAATACGGTTCGGTTTGGGGAGGGCATCGTGGCCTCCGAGGTGTCTGTCCTCCGCACCGGCGAGTGGGTCCAGAACGATCTCATTTTGCGGATCAACGGGACAGGCGATCAGGTCACCGTGCGAGAGTTTTTGGGCGGTGCGTATACCCCGATCCAGCGAGTCCAGTTTGCGGACGGCATCGTCTGGGACTTGGACACCTTGAAGGGTCTGGCGACAACGATCGTGGGCACCATGGACGCCGATATCCTCACAGGAGCGGATCTCAACGAAACACTGAGCGGCCTGGATGGCGATGACACGCTGGACGGCGGCCTTGGAGTGGATACGCTCGCCGGCGGAGCCGGAGACGACACCTATCTCATTGACAACGAGTTTGACATAATCGTGGAAGTAGTCAACGAAGGGCTCGATTCGGTCATGAGTTCTGTCAATTACACCCTGCCGGACCATGTGGAGAATCAGACGTTGCGGGATACCTTTGATGACTTCGGCTCTCTGGATCAGGAGCGGAGCGCGATCGTGGGGATCGGTAACGACGGCGACAACGTGCTGACCGGGAACAGCGTCGGGAACATTCTCGACGGTGGAGCAGGGAATGATGTGCTGACCGGAAGACCGGGAGGGTCGAGCGGCGGAGGGGCGGGCGGACCGGCGGCGATGGTCGCTTCGTTCAGCGAAGGGGGTGAAGGCGGGGAAGGCAGCTTCGGCGGGTCCGGAACCGATGACGACATCCTGATCGGAGGCGCGGGCGACGATACGTATCTGTTCAACCTGGGCGACGGCGTGGACACGATTGTAGACACGGCCTTGCCCGGTGAGGGCAATCGTATCCGGTTCGGCGAGGGCATTACGGCGGACGATCTCGCTTTTACCCAGGATCAAGACACGTTGGCCATTGCCGTCGGTCCCGATGGCGACACGGTTCTGCTCTCTCACTTCGACCCCAGGGGGCTGCAAGGGTCCTTTGTCGTGGACACCTTGGAATTTGCCGATGGGACGCAACTCCAGTTGGTCGGGTTGTTCACTCCCGTGCCGACGATCACTGGCACGGCGGATGGCGACACGATCTATGCTGGCGACGACGCCGACGTGATTGATGCCCTTGAGGGGAACGATGTCGTACTGGCCGGCGGGGGCAACGACATCGTCTGGGGCGGGGATGGGAACGACTGGCTGGAAGGGGGCGTCGGCGGGGATCAGCTCGCCGGAGGGTTTGGCGATGACCGCCTGGACGGGAATGAAGGCGACGATGTTCTGCAGGGCGATGCGGGCAACGACATTCTGATCGGCCGCGAAGGGGCGGATCAGCTCTTCGGCGGGGAGGGGGACGACTCGCTCTATGCCGATGCGGACGACGTGGTGGTTCAGGGCGGAGCCGGGTTCGACATGGTGTTCGTGCAAGGTGCAGCGGGTCTAACGTCGGATTTGAGTCAGGCCCAGGTGGAGCAGATTTTCGGCGGCGCGGGCAACGATGTGTTCTCGACGAGCGGCACGGGCGCGATCATGGCTTGGGGGAACGGGGGGGACGATGCCCTGACCGGAGGGGCCAATCATGACCAACTCTTCGGTGGAACTGGCACCGATCAGGTCAGTGGCGGAGACGGGAACGACTGGCTCGAGGGTGGGGCCGGGAATGACCAGTTGGTCGGCGGCGCGGGCGATGATCGGCTTGATGGGAACGAGGGCAGCGACTTCCTGGATGGCGGCGCTGGCAACGACGTGCTCATTGGCCGTGAGGGAGTGGATCAGCTCTTTGGCGGGGACGGGGACGATCAGCTCCACGTTGACAGTGACGACACGGTGGTACAGGGCGGGGCCGGGGTGGATACGGTGTTCGTGCAGGGCACGGGGGGCGTGACGCTGGACCTGGGCCAGGCGCAGGTGGAGCAGGCCTTCGGCGGGGCCGGCAACGACGTGTTTACGACGAGCGGCACGAGCGCCATCACGATCTGGGGGGACGGGGGCGACGACACTCTCAACGGCGGGATCGGCAATGATGCGCTATTCGGGGGGACAGGGAGTGATCAACTCGCTGGCGGGGACGGCAGTGACTATCTGGAGGGGGGCGCTGACCACGATGTCCTGACCGGTGGAGATGGCAACGACCGTCTGGATGGGAACGAAGGGGATGACATTTCGAATGGTGGTGCGGGCGACGACGTGCTATTGGGCGGGGAAGGAGCCGACAGCCTGTCTGGCGGGGAGGGCGATGACCAACTGTACGTGGATGCGGACGACGCGAGCGTGGACGGGGGCGCTGGCTCCGACACGGTGTTTGTGCAAGGGACGGGGGGCTTAACGTTGGATCTAGGGCAGGCCAGCGTGGAGCAGGCCTTCGGTGGGGAAGGGGATGACTCGTTCACGACTACAGGAAGTGCAGCGATCACGGCCTTCGGGAACGGCGGGAGCGATACCCTGACCGGCGGGATGGGCAACGACTATCTGTTCGGGGGCGCGGGCAACGATCAGCTCACTGGTAGTGCGGGGAACGACTACCTGGAAGGCGGGAGCGGCGACGATACCTATCATGTTGATCCAGAGTTTGGCCAAGATTCAGTCTATGATCGTGACATCGTGGCTGGGAACAGTGACCTCCTGAGCTTCGGGTCCGGAATCGATCCGCTGGATCTGATCCTGGAGCAGAGCGGGAATAACCTGCAGATCTCACGGTATGGGTCAACTGACAGGGTCACGATTCAGAACTGGTATGGGGATTCCGCGGATCAGATCGAGACCATCCAAGCGGGTGATGGCAGCCTTCTGCTCAACGATCAAGTGAGCCAGTTGATCCAGGCGATGGCCCAGTTCACTATCAGCAATGGGATGACTTGGGCCCAAGCCATTCAGCAGCGGCCCAATGATGTCCAGGCGATCCTGGCTGCGTCCTGGCAGCCAGCGAGCCAGCCTTAATCCCAGCCATCCGGTTTTGTGGTAATGTTTGTGGGTGTCTGAAGCGAGGCCTCCCGTGTCCTGGCTCATTCGCGTCTCGCTGCTCGTGCTGGGAGCCCTCCCGACCGTCTCCATTGAAGGAGAGCCATGACGCACCGGATGACGGTGGTATTCATGCTCGGTCTGGTTGGGACGCTGGGCGTCGCGGTGGCTCCGTCCTGGGCCCAGAACCTGCCCGCTCCTTCGAGCCCGCAGAGCCAACTGGCGCAGAGCCCGGCGGAGGGGTCTCAGCTTCCCGCACTCCCCGGCACCACGACGGTGCCCACCACCCAACCGAGCACCGCGCCCGGGCTCAACCAAACCCCCAGTTCGGGACGGCCGGCGCCCTCGGCGGGCCGCGGGCTGCCCGGGATGCCCGGCGGATCTTCCTTGAATGCCCCGATGGGGGCTGGCGATCCGGCCGCCCGATTCAGCCGGCCTCCGGTGATCGGTCCGGTGACCTGCGACCTGGTCCTCGATCCTGCTTGCTTGTGAACGTCCGCGCCAGCCTCTCCCGCGCTAGCCTCTCCCCTGTGGGTTTCGGTCCTCGGCCGCCGTCCCTTTGCGTTCCTGCCGGCGGGCGATCCAGTCACACACCAGGACCCACCCGAGGAGGAGGATCGGGAACAGGAACGCGAAGTAGAGAAGGAACGGTTCCATCGCGCGCCTCTGCGGCTCCGCTGGCCGGCCGGCGTTGGGGCCTTTCAGGCCGCCTTCCGCGTGCTCGGCTGGCCTTCCTGCTTCTCCGGCTCCTCTTCGGGCATGTGGACGGCGCTCTCCACGATCGAGTCCACCACGAACAGGAACAACATCGCCGCCAGCGTCAGCACCGTCATGATGATTCCCCAAGCCATGGTCGGTCCCTCCCGTGGTGGTGTGTGACCGAGTCTCTGTGCCGCCTCTCGACTAATGTGACTTCGAGCGCTTGTGCACTCCCTCAGTTGCCCGGTTCGCCCGTCCGCGCCGCCGGTAGCGCAAGAGCGGTGCCAAGGGGGATCGGGGTTGGGCCCAGATTGGGCAATGTCCATAACTCATTGATATATATTGGTTTACAGTTCTTTCTTGAGCCGCATGTGCCTGGACTGCCACGCGAGCGAAACCCAACCAAAAGGATAGATCGCTTGCCGGCTTGGATACGTAGTTCGTCGTGGGAAAGGCGCTGGGCCCAGCCGCCGGCGTGCTCGGGCTCCATGACGAATCCGCGTAGTACTGGATTTCGCCTAGCATCCGGTTGACTCGGGCCAAGGGCTCAGGGTACTGTTATCCAGTCTTTCCAGCCCTTGCCGACGGACCCGGGTTCCGCCTCCACGCGTTTTCAGAAAGGACGATCCCCATGGCTACGATCACCGGCACTGAGGGCAACGACAACATCTTCGCTGGCGACGGCGACGACGTGATAGATGCTCTCGGAGGCAACGACACCGTCCTGGCCGGCGGCGGGAACGACGTCGTCTCTGGCGGGGATGGCGACGATTGGCTGGAGGGAGGCAGCGGCAATGATCAACTCTCCGGCGGGTTAGGCGACGACCGGCTGGACGGCGGCGACGGCAGCGACGTGCTGGACGGGGGAATGGGCAACGACATCTTGATCGGCGGACAGGGGGCGGACCAACTGGTCGGCGGGGACGGGGACGATCAGCTCCACATTGACAGTGACGACACGGTGGTACAGGGCGGGGCCGGGGTGGATACGGTGTTCGTGCAGGGCACGGGGGGCGTGACGCTGGACCTGGGCCAGGCGCAGGTGGAGCAGGCCTTCGGCGGGGCGGGGAACGACGTGTTCACGACCAGCGGGACCAGCCCGATCCTGGCGTCCGGCGGCGGGGGCGACGACGTCCTCACGGGCGGAGGGGGGAACGACCAGCTCTTCGGCGGCGCCGACAACGATGTCCTGACCGGCGGCGGCGGCGACGACCTGATGGAAGGTGGGACCGGCGACGACCAGTTGACCGGCGGGCTGGGCGACGACCGGTTGGACGGGAACGAGGGCAACGACGTCCTAGACGGCGGGGCCGGAAACGACATTCTCATCGGCCGCGAGGGGGCGGACCAACTGGTTGGCGGGGACGGGGACGATCAGCTCCACATTGACAGTGACGACACGGTGGTACAGGGCGGGGCCGGGGTGGATACGGTGTTCGTGCAGGGCACGGGGGGCGTGACGCTGGACCTGGGCCAGGCGCAGGTGGAGCAGGCCTTCGGCGGGGCGGGGAACGACGTGTTCACGACCAGCGGGACCAGCCCGATCCTGGCATCCGGCGGCGGGGGCGACGACGTCCTCACGGGCGGAGGGGGGAACGACCAGCTCTTCGGCGGCGCCGACAACGATGTCCTGACCGGCGGCGGCGGGAACGACGAGATGGAGGGCGGCACCGGCGCGGATGTGCTGACCGGCGGGGACGGCAACGATCGCATGAGCGGCAACGAAGGCGACGACACCCTCATCGGCGGGGCGGGCGACGACATCCTGGTCGGCCACGAGGGGGCCGACTACCTGGACGGCGGGGCCGGGGACGACTCGCTCTACGTGGACAACGACGATGTCTTCTTCGACGGCGGGGCCGGTTTCGATACGTTGAACGTGCTGGACGCCGGGGGCATGACGGTGGATCTCCAGCAGCACAACGTGGAGAAGGCCGTCGGCGACGTCGGGGACGACACCTTCTTCACGAGCGGGGCCGGCCCCGTCCAACTGATCGGCGGGGGCGGCAACGACACCCTGACCGGCAGCGTCGGGAACGACTCGCTGCTCGGCGGAACGGGGAACGACGTGCTGCTCGGCGGGACGGGGAACGACATCCTCGACGGGGGCGCGGGCGACGACACGTTCCGCTATCAGGCCGGCGACGGGCTGGACACCGTCCTGGACGCGTCGGGGCAGGACACGGTGGCCTTCGGGACCGGGATCCGGCCCAGCGACGTGGTCGTGCACCTCCAGCAGGACGACGCCGGCAGGACGGTCGCCTATCTGCGGTTCACCGATACACAAGGGCAGGAATTGGCCGGTCAGGGACTGAACATCGGCGTCCCGTTGACCGGGATCGTGCCGATCGAGCGGTTCACGTTTGCCGACGGCACCACGGCGGGACTGTCCGACGTCCTGGCCGAGACGCGGACGTACATCGGAACCAAGCGCAAAGACGTGCTCCACACCGGTGCGGAGGACGACACCATCTACGCCAAGAACGGGGGCGACAAGGTCTTTGCCGGGGCGGGGTGGGACACGGTGTTCGGGGGAAAGGGCAACGACATCATCTACGGCGAGGACGGCAACGATCTGCTCTTCGGGGACGAGGGCAACGACCTCCTCGACGGGGGGGCCGGAGACGACCGGCTGCGCGGCGGGAAGGGGAACGACAATCTCTTCGGCGGCCAGGGGGACGACAATCTTCAAGGCAACGACGGGAACGATCTGCTCGACGGCGGCGCGGGCGACGATGTCCTGGACGGAGGCCGGGGGAACGACCTGCTCGTCGGCGGGGCGGGCGACGACACGCTCTTGGGCGGACGCGGGAAGGATACGTTGCAAGGCGGGGCGGGCGACGACATTCTCGACAGCGGCGAGGGGAAAGACCTGATCCTGTTCGGCCGGGGCGACGGTCACGACACCCTCGTGGGCCGCGAGAACAATCATGGGGACACGGTGCTCTTCGGCACCGGCATCCGCTACGATCAGCTCTGGTTCACGAAGGAAGGGAACGATCTCACGGTCAGCGTGCTGGGTCAATCGGGTCCCACCGACCGGCTCACCGTCACCGACTGGTACGCGGACAAAAAGAATCAGGTTGACGACTTCAAAACGAGCAACGGCGCCACGCTCGAGGCCAAGCAGGTCGAGCTGTTGCGCCAGGCCATGGCGGCCTTCTCGCCGCCCCAATTGAGCGCCGATCTCAAGCTGCCGGCCCCCATTCAGGACCAACTTTCTCCGATCCTGGCCGCTGCATGGCGCAAGGAGTAATCCCTCTGGACCCTTCCGGCCCTGCTGCGCGCGACACGGGCTTGGCCTGCCTCCTGATCCTCGCCCGTTACTACGGCGTGCCCGCCGACGCCGGGCAGCTCCGTCACCAGTTCGGCAAGGCCGGGCAGCCGGCCCTCGCCGAGGTGGATCTGCTGCGGGCCGCCAAGCACCTGGGCTTCAAGGCCGGCCTCGTCGAGAACGAGTGGACGCGCCTGGCCACCGTGCCCCTGCCGGCCATCGCCCGCCGCACCGACGGTCGCTACGTGGTGGTCGCCAAGGCCGACGCCGAGAAGGTGCTCGTGCAGGACCCCTGCGAGGACCACCCGCTGGTCCTCCCCCGTGGCCAGTTCGAAGCCGCCTGGAGCCGTCACCTCATCCTCCTCACCAAGCGCGCCGGGCTCCGGCCGGAGGACCGCACGTTCGACTTCACCTGGTTCATCCCTGCCATCGTCAAGTACCGGCGGCTGCTGGGCGAAGTGGCGCTGGCCTCCTTCTTCCTGCAGCTCTTCGCCCTCCTGACCCCGCTGTTCACGCAGGTCGTGATCGACAAGGTGCTGGTCCACAAGGGCCTGACCACCCTGCACGTGCTGGCCATCGGCATGGTGGCCCTGGCCGTCTTCGAGGTCGTGCTGGGCGCCCTGAGGGCCTACCTCTTCTCGCACACCTCCAACCGGATCGACGTGGGCCTGGGCGCCCAGTTGTTCCGGCACATCCTGGCCCTGCCGCTGGCCTATTTCGAGGCGCGGCGGGTGGGGGATACGGTGGCCCGGGTCCGCGAGCTGGAGACCATCCGCCAGTTCCTCACCGGCTCGACCGTGACTGCGGCCGTGGACCTGATCTTCGCCTTCGTGTTTCTGACCGTGATGCTGTTCTACAGCCCGTTGCTGACGCTCGTGGTGTCGGCCACGATCCCCTTCTACGCCGGACTTTCGATCTTCGTGACCCCCGTCGTCCGCGCCCGCTTGAACGAGAAGTTCAACCGGGGCGCCGAGAACCAGGCCTTCCTCGTGGAGTCCGTCACGGGCATCCAGACGGTCAAGGCGCTGGCGGTCGAGCCGCCGCTGCAACGGCGGTGGGAGGAGCAGTTGGCCGGCTACGTGCGCGCCAGCTTCCGGGCCACGAACCTGATCAACGTCACGGGCCAGGCCGCGACGTTCCTCCACAAGGTGACCACGATCGCGATCCTCTGGGTCGGGGCCCACTTGGTCATGCAGGGGGATCTGAGCGTCGGGCAGTTGATCGCGTTCAACATGCTGGCGAACCTGGTCACCACGCCGGTCCTGCGCATCCTCCAACTCTGGCAGGACTTCCAGCAGGTGGGCATCTCGGTCCAGCGGCTGGGGGACGTGCTGAACGCGCCGACCGAGCCGACCTACAACCCCAACAGGACGACGCTGCCGCAGCTCGAGGGCGGGGTGGTGTTCGAGGACGTGACCTTCCGGTACCGGACGGACGGGCCGGAGGTGCTGCGCAAGGTCTCCTTCGAGGTGCCGCCGGGCCAGATCATCGGGATCGTCGGCCGGTCCGGGTCCGGGAAGAGCACGGTCGCCAAGCTGGTCCAGCGGCTCTACGTGCCGCTCTCCGGACGCGTGCTGGTGGACGGGGTGGACCTGGCCCAGGTGGATCCGGCCTGGCTGCGCCGACAGATCGGGGTGGTGCTGCAGGAAAATTTCCTCTTCAACCGGTCGGTGCGGGACAACATCGCGCTGGCCGATCCGGGTCTCCCGATGGAGCAGGTGGTGCGGGCCGCGCAACTGGCCGGCGCCCACGAGTTCATCCTGGAGATGCCGCAGGGCTACGACACGGTGGTCGGCGAGCAGGGCTGCACCCTGTCCGGCGGGCAGCGGCAGCGCATCGCGATCGCGCGCGCCCTGGTGGCGAACCCCCGCATCCTCATCTTCGACGAGGCGACCAGCGCCCTGGACTACGAGTCCGAGTCCGTCATCCAGAAGAACATGGCGCAGATGTGCAAGGGGCGTACGGTCTTCGTCATCGCCCACCGGCTCAGCGCGGTCCGCATCGCCCAGGCGATCCTGGTCATCGAGAAGGGCGAGATCATCGAGCGGGGAACGCACGAGGAGCTGGTCCAGCTCAACGGGTACTACGCGCGCCTCGTCCGGCATCAGAAGGGGCTCTATGCCGTGGCCTAGCGCGTCGTCGTTGACTTCCATGAGCCACGGGCTGGCCCGGCACTTGGCGGTCTGGCGGGCCGCCTGGCGGGAGGAGCGCGGCCGCGGCGCGGGGCTCGCCCTCGGCCGCCGGGAGACGGAGTTCCTGCCGGCCGTCCTGGAGATCCAGGAGTCGCCGCCGTCTCCAGTGGGCCGTGCGGTGATGTGGCTCATCATGGCCGTGTTCCTGGCCGGCGTCCTCTGGGCCAGCCTGGGCCGCATTGACATCGTGGCGGTCGCCCAGGGCAAGATCATCCCGAGCGATTACTCGAAGGTCATCCAGCCGCTGGAGAGCGGCGTCATCTCGGTGATCCACGTGCGGGACGGGCAGGCGGTGAAGAGCGGGGAGGTGCTGATCGAGCTGGACGCCACCGTGAACGCGGCCGAGCAGGCGCGGCTGTCGAACGAGTACCGGGCGGCCAAGGTCGAGAGCGCCCGCCTGCGCGCCCTGCTCGCGGGCACGGACCGGATGGAGGCGCCCGCCGGCTCGGACGCCAAGTTCGTGGAGCTGCAGGAGCAGCTCCTGCGGGATCAGTTGGCCGAGCAGCGGGCCAGGATCGAGGCGGCGCGCCAGCAGGTCGAGCAGCGCAAGGCCGCCGTCGAAGGGACCAGGGCCGAGATCGCCAAGCTCGAAACGACCGTGCCGATGCTGACGCAGAAGGCCCAGGCGTTCAAGAAGCTCCTCAGGGACCAGTACGTGGCCGAGATGCAGTACCTGGACGCCGAGCAGAGCCGCGTCGAGGCGGCGCAGAACCTCGAATCCCAGAGGAAGAAGCTCGTGCAGGATCAGGCCGCGCTCGCCGAGGCGCAGAAGAACCACGAGCGGCTGAAGTCGGACGTTCAACAGAGCCGCATGGCCGAGCTGACCGCCATCGAGACCAAGGCGGCGTCGCTGGCTCAGGAGCTGGTCAAGGCGGGCCAGCGGACGGGCCAGCAGCGGTTGGCGGCGCCCATCGACGGGGTCGTCCAGCAACTGGCGGTCCACACCGTGGGCGGCGTCGTGACACCCGCCCAGCAACTGATGATCGTCGTGCCGAACGACCACCCGCTGGAGGTCGAGGCCTGGGTGGAAAACAAGGACATCGGTTTCGTCAAGGAGGGGCAGCCGGTGGAGATCAAGGTCGAGACCTTTCCCTTCACGGTTTACGGCACGATCAGCGGCCGGATCGTCAGCGTGTCGGACGACGCGGTGCCGCTGGAAAAGGGCGGGCTGGCCTACACGGCGCGCGTGAGCATGGACCGGTCCGAGATGGCCGTGGAGGGCAAGACGGTGCGGCTCTCGCCGGGCATGGCGGTGACCGCCGAAATCAAGACCGGCCAGCGGCGGGTGATCGAGTTCTTCCTGAGCCCCCTCCTCAAGTACGCACAGGAAAGCGTGCGCGAGCGCTGACCCGTTCCCTCCTCAGCCTGCCCGCCCGTCCTTCTCCATGATCGTCTTCGCACAGAGTTCACCGCTCTGGAGCGCGCTCTCCAGCGCGGGCGGCAGTCCCGTGTCGGTCCAGGCCCCGGCCAGGAAGAGGTTCGGGAAGGGACTCTGCGACAGGGGGCGTAAGGAAGCGCAGCCGGGATGGGGCAGGAGGTGAGCCTGGGGCATCCGGACGACGAGGCCGTCGCCGCCTGACGCGGCCGATCCGGCAAGGGCCGCAACCGCCTCTTCCCGCGCCAGGCCCTGCAGCTCCTGGTCGGACTTGGCCAGCAGGTCGGCCCGACCCACGGCGACGACCGAGACCGACTCGTGCTGGGCGGTGAGCCAGTGGAAGGTCCCTCCGGGGAGCAGCACCAGGCGCGGGGCGGAGAGCGGCTTGGCCCGCTTGAGCCGGACCGTCACCACCGGGCTGTCGCTCAGCCTCGTGAGCTGTTGAAAATAGGCGAACCGCGACAGGACCCGCTCCGGGAGCAGCGGGGTGACCTCCCGGTGCGGGACGGCCAGAATGTACCAGTCGGCCGTGAGGATCGCGCCGCCCGGCACGCGCACGCCGCTCACGCGCTGCTCGTCGAACCGGACCTGATCCACCCGGGTTTCCAGGCGGATCGTGGCGCCGGTCTGACGGAGCCGGTCACGGATGGGCCCCACCAGCAGGCTGCGCAGCTCTCGCGCCGGAACGGCGGTCCTGGCCTGCTGCGGGCCGGAGCCCAGCCAGCGGATCAACGTGTGGACCAGGAGGCCGGCGGAGACCGCGGTCGCTTCGCCTCCGACGAGAAATCGGACGAGCGGGTTCCAGATCCACCGGCGGGCTTCGGCCGATTGGCCGATGCCGGCCAGCCAGTCGTCCACGGTGCGGGACTCGAGGTCGTCCGGCAGCGGCGGATCCCCCTCCCAGGTCCGTTCCATCCAGGACAGGAACCGCCACCGATCGGCCGCGGACAGGCCGCGAAAGGTGGCGACGCTCACCAGGGTATGGAGGGGAGGGGGGGCGAGCGGTCGGCGGAGCTTGACGGTCCGTCCGTTCGGAAGCAGGAACTCGACGGGAACCTGCTGAGGGAACAGCTCCTGCCGGCTCAGGCCCAGGTGATCCAACAGCGACAGGGTGGCTGTGTGGCAGCCCAGGAGAACCGGCGGCACGAGGCCGAGCCGGCCCGCCAACCTTCCGTCCCGCTCCAGCAGGGTGACTCCATAGCCGCTGCGGCTGAGCCTGAGGGCTGCAGCCAGGCCGGCAGGGCCTCCTCCGACGATCAGGACGGTGCGCGTCATCACGGGGCTAGCGCGGGGCAGCGGCGAGTCGGTCGCCCCCGTTTCATTTGCAGGAGAGCAGGGAGCGCAGCCAGATCCCGCCGGCGATGGCCAGGCGATAGGGCGGCGCGAGCCGGACGCGGGACCCGAAGACCCGGTAGCCGGACGACTCGATCCGGTCGAGAATCCTGGCGTAGACGCCGTGCATGATTTCCGCGGCGATCAGCGCCCGGCGATCGTGGGCCGGGAGGCGCTCGACGGCCTCGCGGGCCTTGCGGTAGAACTGCCTGGCCCGGTCGCACTCGAAGCGCATCAACTCGACGAAGGGCGGAGACGTGGTTCGGGCGAGCAGGTCCTCCTCCCGGTAACCGAAGCGAGTTAAGTCTTCTTGGGGCAGGTAGATGCGGCCCCGGTCCGCGTCGGTGCCCAGGTCGCGCAGGATGTTGGTCAGCTGGAACGCCAGGCCGAGATTGACCGCGTAGTCGCGGGCCAGCGGGGAGGTCGTGCCGAAGACCTTCAGACACATGAGCCCGACGACCGACGCGACCCGGTAACAGTAGAGGTACAGCTCGTCGAAGGTCCGGTAGCGGGTCTTGGCCAGGTCCATCTCCACGCCCGCGATGAGCTCCAGAAAATATTCCTTGGGGATGTCCAGCCGGCGCACGTGCTCCGCCAGGCTGATTGCGACCGGGTCGCGCGGAGCGCCCTCGTAGACCGCCGTCAGCTCCTCGCGCCATCGGCGCAGTTGCGCCTGGGGGTCGCTGCCAGGCGGCGGGTCGTCCACCGCGCTGTCCACCTCGCGGCAGAACGCGTAGATCGTGTACATGGCCTCGCGCCGGGCCCGCGGCATGAACAGGAACGAATAGTAGAAGTTGCTTCCGCTCTGTTTCGTGACCGCGGTGCAGTGGGCCTGTGCCTCGGAGAAGGTCATCACGCGTCGGATTGGGAGCGGGTGCGGGGCAGCCGGCTCATCCGTTGAATGCCCGAGGGAAGGTCCGACCCGAACACCTCTGGATGGATGGCCGTGGCCAGGATGGCGACCCCCTCCACGAGCCGGGGGCCGGGCCGGTTGAAATACGACGGCCCGTCCACGACGAACACGCGGTCATGCCGGACGGCGGGTAGGCTTTCCCATCCGGGCCAGGAGGCCTCGGGGGCCAGACGCTCCAACTCCCGGAGGGTCCGGTCGATCGGAAAGCCGCAGGGCATCAGGACGAGCACGTCCGGCTCGGCCGAGCGGACCTGGTCCCACGTGATCGGCCGGGACGGGCCCCCGGCCGAGGCCAGCACCTCCGTACCGCCGGCCCATTCGACCATCTCGGGGACCCAGTGTCCCGCCGTATAGAGGGGATCGAGCCACTCGAGACAGGCCACCCTGGGCCGGTTGCGGCGGTCGGCAACCGGCGCGCGCAGGTCGTCGAGCCGTTTGCGCAGGGCCGCGGTCCAGGCCTTGGCCTCGGACAGCTTGCCCGTCGCGCTTCCGATCCGTTCGATGTCGGCCAGGACGTCGTCCAGCCTGGTCGGGTTGAGGGTCAGGAGCGAGGGGGGGGCGGGGAGCGCGGCGATGGCCTGCTGCAACTGGTCGGGCGTGACCGCGCAGACGTGACACAGGTTCTGGGTGATCACCAATTCCGGCTTGGCTCGCCGGAAGGCCGGCTCGTCGAGCTCGTAGAGGCGCCGGTTGCTCCCCAGCGAGGCCGCCACCTGGCGATGGATGTCGGCGCTGGTGGCCCGGTCCCCTTCGACGACCGCGCGCACCAGCACGGGTTTGTTCCGGATGGCCGGGGGAAAGTCGCATTCGTGGCTGATGCCGACCAGGTCGTCGGCCAGGTCCAGGGCTGCGACCACCTCCGTCGCGCCGGGAAGCAGGGAGCAGATACGCATCAGCGTCTCAGCTTGCTAGGTTGCGCCCCACAGACGCTGCTCCAAGTCGGACAATCGGACATCGGCAAGCGAGGACGTGACGGCGTCCGCCTCGTGCAGATCCTGAACGGTGTGGGTGTTCGAGACGGCCAGGGCTTTCATGCCGGCCGCGTGGGCCGCCCGGATGCCGGGGATCGAATCCTCGATGACCAGGCAGTCTTCGGCCCGCAATGGCGCCGCGCCGCTCGGCCGGCTCCGGTTGAGTCCCTGGAGCGCGTGGACGTAGGGCTCCGGATCCGGCTTGCCGCGCGTGACGTCCTCGGCGCTGGTAATGTGCTCGAATTCCTTCCGTATGCCGGCCTGTTCGAGGATGAACTCGATCTCATGGCGGAGCGCGCCGGATGCGATGGCCAGCCGGTATCGGCTGGCGGCTTCGCGGGCCAGCTCCCGGACGCCCGGAAAGATGACCAGGCGCCGCTTGATGTGGTCGAGGTAGGCCGAGGCCTTCCGCGCGACGAGGTCCTCGATCAACTTCCGGGAGACGGGCCGGCCGTGGGCCGTCAGGACCGCCTCGAAACAGCCCTTGTCGTCGAAGCCCAGATACTTGCCGTAGTAATCGGCCTCGCTCAACGGCAGGCCAATTTCGCTCAGCACCTTCTGGAACGTGGCGAAGTGGATCGGCTCGTTGTCCGCCACGACCCCGTCGAAATCGAAGATGATCGCCTTGAGCATGTCAGTCCGTGAGCCCGATCGGCCTGGTGCGCGCCGGCAGTCGCGATGTCGCCGGGCGCATTATAGCACAGGCGCGTGCCAGGCTCGCCCGTGAGCCGGCGATCGAACCATTGAGAAAAACGGTCGGGGAGGGAGTTAGGGCTTCGCGGGTCGCAAGCGCGTCTCCGCGATCCAGCCCGTGGCGCCCTGCTGTGTGCGGACCGCATAGAACCAGACATTGCTTCGCAACTCTCCGTCCACCACGGTGACGGACGTGCCTGGAATGACGGCGGGGCCCGGCTTGGTCCCGCCGGCGTCGCCGCTCAACAGGACGGGGCTGGTCGGGGAGGCCGAATCGGCCGCGACGGACACTCTCTGTCCCTCGCCGAACAGAGGAGACGGCGCGACGGTCACGGCCGAAGCGGGCTTCGTATCCGCGGGCATGGCCGGCGTCGGGACGGCCGGAGCCGGCTTGGGCGCGGCGGGCACGGGCGGCATCGCCGGCCGTTTCGGAGCCGGGATCGGAGCGGCCGGCGGCGCGTCGGCTCCCGAACCCAACAGGCTCGTGAGCGTGTCCGGGTCCGTGCCCACGTAGACGCCCGCGCCGACCACGAGGAGGAGGAGGACGAGGACGAGCGGGCGCCGGCTTCCGGATTTCCCGGGATCGCCGGAGGCCTTCCCCGAATCCATCATGACGGTCTTGTCGGACTCGGCGGTGCCTTCGTCCAGGTCCAGGTCCGGCTCTGGTTCCGGTTCGCGGGCAAACAGGAGGCTCCACTCGGGGAGACTGCCGAGGGCTACGGTCGCGCCGGGCTGCCTGAACATGCCATTCCCTCCTCGTCCGGGTGCCATCATGGTTGGGCGAAAAGCAGGGTCTCTACATACCATCGTTGTCCAGCCCTGTCAATTCCGGTTTCGCCCTGCCCGTCCGTGCCGGTCAGGTGATGACCAGTCCCGCGTAGCCGACGACGCTGCCCCGGTCTCCGCTGACGTCCCCGGAAGTGGCGTAGCGGATCAGCGACGCGCCGGTGGCGCCCAGTGATCGGACCGCGTGCAGGACGGTGACCATTGGGGCGTAGCCGCACATCGTAATCCGGTATCGCTTGACGGCGGCGCCCAACCCGTCCGGGTCCAGTCGTTCGATGGCCTCGATCGCATGCCGGTCTTTCTGGCGGACGACGGGGTCCGGATCGTAATGGCTGAAGTCCGTGCTGACGAGCAGGAGCGGCCTGGGCGCGCGGTCTCGGATCAGCCGGGCCAGGCAGAGGCCGAGGTCCCTCAGGGTTTGTTCGCTGTCGCTGCCCAGCACGATCGGCACGATGCTGACATCCGGACGGGCGTGACGCAGAAAGGGCAGTTGGACCTCCAGACAATGCTCGTTGCGGTGCGCGGAGGCGTCGGCCTCGGCCAGCGGGAAGGCCGCGAGGATCGCGCCGGCCAGGTCTCGGTCCACCGGCACGGTCCCGCCTGGGATCAGCCAGGCCCCGTCCTGATACACGGACAGGGGAGGACCGACGCCGGTGTGGTTGGGGCCCAACAGGATGACCGTCGTCGGCACGTCCACGCGGCTGAACACCGCGCCGGCGACGTGGCCGGAGTACATGAGCCCGGCGTGGGGGGACACGACGGCCAAGGCGGGCCGGCGGTCGGCGGAGAGGTCGGTGTAGCGCGCGACGTCCGCGCTCAGGGCCTCGGGCGAGGCGCTGTAGAACTGGCCGGCGACGGCCGGTTGTCGGATCATGGCTTACGCAGGTGCGGGGTTCGAGGCACGGGGCGCGAGGCTAGAGGGAAAATCCTCGACGAGTTTATGCCTCTTGCCACGAGCCTCGTGCCCCTTGCCTCCTAGCAGTACTGCACGCCCGCGCAGGAGAGGACCTGCTTCTCGCGGCTTCCCGTTCGGAAGACCGTGAGGCCCTTGCAACCAAGGCGATGGGCCAGGAGGAAGGCCAAGGCAACGTCCGCCTTCGTGGCCGATGCGGGCAGGTTGATGGTCTTGGACACGCCGCTGTCGCTGTGCCGCTGAAACGCGGCCTGCATCCGGACGTGGCGCTCGGGGGACACGTCATGGGCGGTGACGAACAGGCGGCGAAAATCGGACGGGATCTCCGAGAGATGCTGGACGGATTCGTTGGCGGCGATGCGTTCGAGCAGTTTCGGGGACGCGATGCCGGCCGCGCGGGCCATCTTGACGAACAGCGGATGCACCGTGACCAGGCGGACGTCCTCCATGACCGTCCGGACGAAGCTGACGCCATAGAGCGGCTCGATGCCGGCCGAGCAATCCGCGATGATACTGAGCGTGCCGGTCGGGGCGACCGTGGTGACGGTGGCGTTGCGCAGGCGGCGCCCGTCCGATTCCAGCCGGCTTCCCTTGAAGTTGGGAAAGAGCCCGCGCTCGACGGCCAGCTCCGCCGAGGCCGCCCACGCCCGCTCCCGGATGAACCGCATGACCCGCTCGCCCGTGGTCAGGGCCTCGTCGTCGTCGTAGGGGATGCGCAGCTTGATCAACAAGTCCGCGAACCCCATGACCCCCAGTCCGATCTTGCGGTTTCCCCTGGTCATGCGCTCGATGTCGGGAATCGGATAACGGTTCATGTCGATGACGTTGTCCAGGAACCGCACGGCCAGGGGGATCGTCTCGGCCAGGCGGTCGAAGTCGATCCTGGGGGCGGTGGCGGAGCCGGTCACGAATCGAGCCAGGTTGATGGACCCGAGGGTGCAGGATTCGTAGGGGAGCAGGGGCTGTTCGCCGCAGTTATGCACGACGAATCCGTTGGCATCGAATGTGCGGGGTCCCGGCACGTGCACGTCAAACACGTCCTCGACACCGTCCGCGCGTACGTTCGTCACACGCGCCAAGAAACGTTCGCGGTTGAGACGGCGCCGGTAGGTTTGCAGGAGGCGAGCAAGTTTGGCGGCTTTCTCCGTGTCCGCAAAGCCGATGCGTTCTTGAAAACGAAGCAGATTGTCTCCGTACACGACCAGGTCGTGCTGGCTCCGGATCGCATAGGCTTTGGAGCCGCCCTTCCCGTCAGGCAGGCGGTGGGAGCCCGTTCGCCTTCGGTTCATGTAGATTCGAGAGGCGATGCCGAGTCGCAGCAGCATCCGCTGGACGGCTTTCAGTCTGGTCGCGTCGCTTTGTCCGAGGTGCACGCTGACTCCCTTGGCGAGGGAGCCCTGCACCGAGCCGTCCGCGTCGAAGAACCCGCGGAGAAATCCTTTGTGAAAGTCGCTCGAACCTTGCTCGACCTGAGCGGTGATCGCTTTGTGACCTGGGCGCATGCCGCACGCGAGGGCAAGATGGCGGAGCGCGGCGAGGGCTAGCCGGTACTCGTGGCGCCCGGGCACGGAGACCCAGCCGTTGAAATCGCTCCGATGGGGCAGGCTATAGGCGCAGCGCAGGGCTTCGTTCATGACGCCCGCGGTCCCTTTGCCGCCCGTGTGCCAGACAGACAGAACGGCCTTGTCTTGTTTGAGCACCCCGTCCCCGACCAGGAGGCCGAGCAGGTATCCCTGCTCGAAAGTATAGTCGCCCTTCCACCCGGCGTTCGTCCGGTGATCGTGGAGGAGCACGGTGTCTCCCGGCACGAGGTCGCCGGCCCGATGCCACTCGCTTTCAATGACGTAGCGGGTCTTTCGAGTGACGCGACGGATCAGGTGGTCGGCGGTCACCCTGACGGTGTAGCCTTCGGCAGTCTGAATGCGCAGGACGGGTTGCGTGCCCGTGCGGAAGAAACCGTTCGGGCCGGTCACATGCGGTTCCCCGTGAACCTGAGCCAGAAAGGGTCTGCCGATCAGAGTCCCGACTTGTCGGGGTCCGTCAGCCGTGTGGACCCAGGTGTCCGCCGTCACGCAAGGATTCGTCGCTTCGATCCGGCCGATGTGCGGCGTCGGATTGGCGGCGTTGATCGTGTCGAGGAACACCACGCCCGGCTCCCCGCTGTGCCAGGCCGCCGCCACCAGCCGATCGAAGACCTCGGCGGCCTTGAGGCGGGTGACGGTCCGACCGGTCCTGGGGTTCACGAGCGCGTACTCCCGTCCCTGATCCAGCGCGCGCATGAAGGCGTCGGTGACGCCGACCGACACGTTGAAGTTGGTGAGCTCCTGGGGGGATTGCTTGACCGCGATGAACTCCAGGATGTCCGGATGGTCCACCCGCAGGATTCCCATGTTGGCGCCGCGGCGGGTCCCGCCCTGCTTGATCACCTCGGTGGCCATGTTGAAGACGCGCATGAACGAGACGGGCCCCGAGGCGATGCCGCTGGTCGAGGCGACACGATCGCGCTTGGGCCGCAACCGGCTGAACGAGAAGCCGGTCCCGCCTCCGGACTGGTGGATCAAGGCCTGCTGCTTGACGGCCTCGAAAATCGACTCGAGGGAATCCTCGACCGGCAGCACGAAGCAGGCGGAGAGCTGCTGGAGATCGCGGCCGGCGTTCATCAGCGTCGGGGAGTTGGGCAGGAAGTCCAGGCTCCGCATCAGGCCGTAGAAAGCCTCGCCCATCCGCGCGGCCCGCCGCGCCCCCTCCTTTCGACTCGGGGCGTACAGGTGCTCGGCTTGGGCGATGTTGCCGGCGACGCGCCGGAAGAGCTGCTCGGGCGCCTCGACGGGCTTGCCCAGGGCGTTCTTGGCCAGGTAGCGGCGCTGGAGGACGTTCAACGCGTTGGCCGACAGGCGAGGCGCGTTGGGAAGGGCGGTCCGTATGGTCATTGGCTCGACCGACGAGTGTGCCCTATTATATGCGAAAACCAGCGCGGTCCACCACGGATTGTGCGGATTGAGTTGGTGGTCGGTCTCGACTTCCGTCCGTTCGGCGCAGAAGTGCTTGCATCTCTTCTCTCACCTCAGGCAGAATGCGTCAGACGTCGGTTTCTTGGCCGCCCATGAAGTCCTACCGGGAAGAGCTCTGGTTCGAGACGAAGACCCGCCGCGCCTATCTCAACATCACGCCCCAGGTCGAAGCGGCCGTCCGGAAGAGCGGAATCAGGGAAGGGCTCGTCCTGGTCAACGCCATGCACATCACCGCCAGCATCTACATCAACGACGACGAGGCGGGGCTGCTGAAGGACTACGATGAGTTCCTGGAGCGGCTGGCGCCGCAGCAGGCCCGGTACCGGCACAACGAGACCGGCGAGGACAACGGCGACGCGCACGTCAAACGACAGTTGATGGGGCGGGAGGTCGTCGTAGCCGTCACGGGCGGGCGGTTGGACTTCGGGCCCTGGGAGCAGATTTTCTACGGCGAATTCGACGGCCGTCGCAAGAAGCGGGTTCTGATCAAAGTCATCGGGGAATAGCAATCGTCCTTCATCGTTCCGCGTTCGTCGTTTATGAGGGGGCTTGCCTCTGACCCGGAACTTTGGCAACATGACTGAGCGACGCGCGTTGCTCGTGAAGCGTTCCTCCTTCGTCGGGACCGAGTTCCCTGGAGCGACTTCCGCGATTCACGTCCCACGAACGACGAGGAACGGTTCAGGGAGGGGCATATGTCAAGTTGGTACCGGCCCGATCCTTTGACGCGAGACCTCATCCACCTGATCAACGCCCGGCGCCACGATCACGGGGATGCCGATGCGGCCGTGGAGACCTTGCAGGCGTTCCTCGAGCAGGATCGGGAGCAGGATCTCCTCACGGTGCTGGCCGCGCTCGACGAGGAGATGGCCGAGTGGCTCTTCGATCTTTTGGCCGAAGCCGCCTGCTCGGTGATGATGGAGGGGCAGCCGGAGGACAAGCCCACTTATGCGGTCATGGCTGCACTGGAGCTGCCGCTCCAGGCCAACCTCAGCCTGCCGCTCGGGCTGAAGATCGACCCGGTGGCCACGGCCGATCTGCTTCACCGTCACCTGCACCTGTCGCCGGGGACCGTCGTGATGGTCGAGCCCCGCCTGCTGACCGACGCGACGCTGGATCTCCTGACGCTCCATTCCATGTACGACCACATCGTCTCGCTGGCCGATTCCCGCCGCCGGCAAACCATGGCCGCTCGGCTGCATCCGCCCGTGGAGGCGACGGCCTACCTCATGTTCGAGTTGCTCGGCTCGCCCGACCCGGGGTTGCCGGAGACCTTGGAGGACGAGGATCGCCAGGCTCTGCTGGCCGGGCTCGTGGCCCAGTGCCCGGAGTTGGCCTCGGCCCCGCACATGTTGGACGCGCCGGTCTTCGCGGCCTACGCGATGTTCGATGCGCAGAACGCGGTGCGGCTCCACCGGCTGGCCGACGAGACCGTGGCCGTCTGGCGCGAGCTGGAGCCGACCGTGCGCAGCCGCACGATCGTGCACCTGCACACGCAGTGCGGGAACGGGGTCTACATGCCGGTCTGGACGGACTTGTTCGATCCCGAGCTGCCGGAGGATCACGGGCCGGTCTGGACTTCGCCGGACGTCTGGGTCTTCACGGCCGACCTTCCGATCGAGTGGCCCGGCGAGATGCTCACCAACCGCCTCCTTGCGGAGGGGTGCACCAGGTTCGAAAACCACATCGTCGAAGCGCCGGAAAACTGACCCGGGATTCCGGTCGGCTCGGTTGCGCTGAAGGGTCGGAGCGGATTCTGCTCAGCGGCTCGTGCCGCCGCGCCACTGACTACCGCCGGGATTGCTGCCCGGAGCGACGCCGCCCCCGTATGGGATCATCGGAAACAAGGGGGCAACCGGGGGAGCGAGGGGTGGGATGGTCGGGCCGATCCTGGGCGAGTCGAACCGGTAGATCGTGCCGGAATTGAGATCGCCGCTAGGCCCGCTGAACCGGTACTGCTGGATGGTGCCGAAGTCGTAGACCGTGCCGGTCGTCCCCCGTGAGTCGTTGTACAGCTTGACCCCGCCGAAGTCGTACACCGTCCCGGTCGTGCCGTCCTGTCCCCGCATGATGCTGATTCCGGATCCCCAGGCCTGGCCGACGGCAAGCAGCCAGCCAAGGGCGAGCGCGGCGAGTGTCCGTGTCATCGTGCGGCCCTCCCGTTGAAAGAGGACTCGGCAGGCAACCTATAACAGCGTTCCCATCATAGCAGACTTTTCTGCGTCCGCGAATGGATCGGCCGGTCCGGTTCAGGAGAAGGACGCGGCCGCGCGCTTGAGAGGCTCGATCAGCTTGCCCGGGACTTTCAGCCCGCCTCGGCCCACCCCCACCTCGATGTCCGGTTTCGTGATCCCATGGAAGTCGCTCCCGCCGGTGACCAGCAGGTCCAGCCGCCTGGCCAGTTCCAGGTACTGGGAAGTCTGCTGCGGACGGTGCGTGCTGTAGTGGCATTCGATCCCCATCAGGCCGGCGGTTTTCAGGTCGGAGCAGAGCCTGACGAGCGCCTCGCCGGTTTCTTTGAGCCAGGTCGGGTGGGCGAGCACCGGGATGCCCCGGGCTTCCCTGATCCAGGCCACCGCTTCGGCGGGGGCCGGCAGGTCCCTGGGAACGTACGCCGGCTTCCCGGCGGCGAGGTAGCGCTCGAAGGCTTCCTTCGCTGAACCGACGTAGCCCTTTTGCATGAGGACCCGGGCAATGTGGGGCCGTCCGACCGACTCGGTGCCGGCCAGTTCCCGGACCTCGTCATAGGTGATGGAGAGGCCCAGCCCGTTCAGCCTCTCGATGATCCGGGGATTCCGTTCGTGGCGACCGGCTCGAAGCCGGGCGAGGCGGGTCTGCAGGACCGGATCGGTCCAGTCCAAATAATACCCCAGGACGTGGAGCTCGTTGTCTCCGTGGCGGGAGCTGATCTCGATGCCGGGAATCACCTCGATTCCCAACCGCCTGCCCGCCTCGAGGGCCTCGGGGATGCCGTCCACGATGTCATGGTCCGTGATGGCCAGGGCCGTGACGCCGGCCTTGTGGGCCAGGGTCAGGACCTCGGCGGGCGGGAGGCTCCCGTCGGAATAGGTCGTGTGCAGGTGGAGGTCGAGCCTGCCGGGCTCTTTAGCCATGGGTTTCCTTTCGGGCGACCAGCCTGGCCGTGAACGCCGGCCGGTCCGTGCGGCTGTCCGCGTGCTCGCCCTCGTCATAGTGCAACACGCGCAGCCCCGGCACCAGCCGCAGCAGCTCGTTGCGTTCCAGGCAGAACTCGCGTCGGCGCGGATGCTGGTGTCGGAGGTGGTTGTCGATCAGGAACGTTTCGTAGACCAGGACCCCGCCTGGTTTGATCGCCTGGATGAGGGCCGGAAAAAACGGGCGGTGGAGGTAGAAGAAGACGAGAACCACGTCATACCGTTCCCGTGCGATGTCCGGCGGGCGGTCCCCGCTTTCGAAATCGACGGCGCGCGTGCTCAGGCCCGTCAGGTTCCTCTCCCGGGCCACGGAGGCCAGGGAAGCCAGAACCGACTGGTCCCGGTCCAGCGCGTCCACCGCATAGCCGCGGCCAGCCAGAAACAGGGCGTTCCGCCCGGATCCGCACGCGACGTCCAGCGCGGCTCCTTTGGGGAGGAGGTGCATCTGTTCCAAGAGAAAGGCGGCGGGGGCGGGATCAGGAACTTCGGCCGACCTCCTCCGTTCCAATCTGACCCCGACCGACCCCTTGACCTGTTCGAGCGGCGGGGCCAGCTTCCTGACCCAGAGCCGCACCGCGGCGACGGGAAATTCGGCCAGGATCACGGTCGCGAGGCGGTCCGCGAGCGTCTCCAGGAGGTGAAATTCCTGGGACGTGCCGGTCTCCCGTGCCCGCTCCGCCACCCGGGCATAGTCGACCGCCTTCGAAAGATCGTCGCTGGCAGCCGCACGCGCCAAACCGTCGGGCTGGTAGTCCAGCTCCAGATCCAGGGCGAGGGGCTGCGGCACGCGGCGCTCCTCGGGCGTCACGCCGCAGCGACCGAGGAATTCCAGATTCTGAATCAGCAATTGGTCGAACATCACCCCATTCTCATTGATGCTCGCACCGGGAGTCAAGCAACGGCCGCAGCGATCGGTGCGCCGGAGGGACGGTCGCCGGTTTGTGCGGGAAAAGGAAGCCGACCGCGCGGCTTGCGGTGCGCCATTGGCAGCGGCTCCATTTCGCTTGACTCCGTTTCCGAGCGACTTCTATAATTTCACCTGGTTCAACGGTTCGTGATTTCAGGGGAAAATGGCTGAGTTCACGCACTTTAACGAGTCGGGGCGGGCCCGGATGGTGGACGTGACCCAAAAGGACTCGACCGAACGGGTGGCCACGGCCCAGGCTCGCGTGTTCCTGCTTCCCGAGACCCTGGAGAAGATCCAACGGGGGAAGATCGCCAAGGGGGACGTGCTAGCCGTCGCCCAGGTGGCCGGAGTCATGGGGGCCAAGCGGACTCCCGACTTGATCCCGATGTGTCATCCCATCCTGCTCACCGGCGTGGACGTCGATTTCAAGGAGGATCCCCAGCCGGACTTGAACGGGCGATGCTCGATCACGATCACCGCCACCGCCAAGACCACCGGGCCCACCGGGGTCGAGATGGAGGCAATGACGGCTGTCTCGGTGGCCGCGCTCACGATCTACGACATGTGCAAGGCCGTCGACAAGGGGATCAGCTTCAGCGATGTCTATCTGGTTTCCAAGTCCGGGGGCAAGTCGGGGACGTACACGAGGGGCGCACGATGAACGCGGGGAGGGAAATGACTGGCAGCCCGAACGTGGCCGACGTCTCCATCCTTCGCTCAGCGCTCAGCCTTCAGCGCGGGGTGCGATCGTGATCACGATCAGATTGTTCGGTCTGATCAAGACGCTGGCCAACAACCAGCCAGAGCTGTCCCTGTCGCTCAACGGCGGCCGGCGCGTGAAGGATCTGGTCTCGTTGCTGGACCGCCGCTACCCGCAGATCGGCGAGCTGATCCACAAGAAAAAGGTGCTCGTGTCGGTCAACCAGGAGATCGCGCACGAGGAGACCGAGATCAAGGATGGCGACGAGATCGCGTTGTTGCCCCCCTTCGCAGGCGGCGCGCCCGACGGTGGCGACGAGGCCATGCTCGTGCGGGTCCAGCGGGAGAACTTCTCCGTGGACGCCGAGATCGACCGAGTCCGGCGCCGATCCACGCGCATCGGCGGAATCGCGACCTTTCTCGGAACGGCGCGGGATCGGTCCAAAGGCCACGACGTCAGCTCGATCACGTTCGAGCATTACGAGGGCATGGCCCAGAAGAAACTCCGGGAGATCCGGGAGCGGGCCCTGAAGGATTTCGACGTGCTGGAGGTTTTGATCCTGCACCGGTACGGCGACATTCAGGTCGGGGAGAACATCGTGTTGATCGTGGTCGGAGCCGAGCATCGGGCCGACGCGTTCCGGGCCTGCAAATGGTGCATCGACGAGTTGAAGCAGATCACGCCGATCTGGAAGCTTGAGCACACGCCGGAGGGCGAAGTCTGGGTGGAGGAGCATCCGTGAGCACTGGGCCAGCCAACAGCGCGTCGCCAGCGGTCGGCGATTCGTTCGGCCGTCCGTTGCAGAGCCTCCGCCTCTCGGTCACGGATCGGTGCAACCTCCGCTGCCGGTACTGTATGCCGGAGGAGGAGTACGTCTGGCTGCCCAAGGACACGATCCTGACGTTCGAGGAGATCGCGACGCTCACGGATCTGTTCACCGGGCTCGGGGTGGACAAGATCCGCCTGACGGGCGGCGAACCGCTCCTGCGGCGGGACCTGCCGACCTTGGTCGCCATGCTGGCTGCGAACCCCCGGATCAAGGACCTCGCCCTCACGACCAACGGCATCTTTCTGGCCGAGCAGGCTCAGGCTCTCCGCCAGGCCGGCCTTCACCGCGTGACGGTCAGCCTGGACACGCTCGATCCTGGTCGGTTCAAGGCCCTGACACGGCGCGACACCCTCGGCAAGGTGCTGGAAGGGATCGAAGCGGTCGGGCGGGCCGGATTCAAGGGGCTGAAGCTCGACACGGTCGCCATCCGTGGGTTCAACGACGACGAGCTGGTCAAGCTGATCGAATACGGGAGGCGGGTGGAGGCCGAAGTCCGTTTCATCGAATACATGGACGTCGGAGGCGCGACCGATTGGTCAATGGACAAGGTCCTGTCACGCGACGCCATCCTGGACCTCCTCGGACGGCGCTACGGGAGGGTCGAGCCGGTCGTCGAGGAGAGCTCCGCTCCGGCGCAGCGGTTTCGGCTGCCGGACGGGACGACTTTCGGGATCATCGCCTCCACGACGGCGCCATTTTGTGCGACCTGCGACCGAAGCCGGCTGACGGCGGACGGTCTCTGGTTCCTGTGCCTCTACGCAGTGGACGGCCTCGACCTGCGTCAGCCGCTCCGTTCCGGACGGTCCCGGGAAGAGATCGCGGCGCTCATTCGGTCCGGCTGGCAGGCCCGAAGGGACCGCGGGGCCGAGCGGAGGAAGGAGCTGGAGCGGGTGGGCGTCAGAGCCAGGCTGGTGGAGATCGAGCGGCTCCGAGAAGATCCCCACCTCGAGATGCACGCCCGGGGCGGCTGAATCCACCCCCGCGGCTCGCCTTCGGAACTGATCCACGGCCTCATGTCAGACGCGCATCTCATCACCCTGCTCGGGCTCGGGTTCCTGCTGGGGGCTCGGCACGCGTTGGATGCCGACCACTTGGCGGCAATCTCGACGATCCTCTCCGAACGTCCCTCCCTTCGCACCTCGGGATTCGTGGGATTCTGCTGGGGGTTCGGCCACACGGCCGTGCTCCTGCTGATCGGCTCCGCGGTCATCCTGCTCCAGGTCACCATTCCGGAACGGGTGGCCCAGGCGTTCGAGTGCGCCGTCGGCCTCATGCTGGTCCTGCTGGGGATATCCCTGGCCGTTCGGCTGGTTCGGGAACGGTGGCACCTCCACGCGCATCGGCACGGAGGGGAGACCCACCTGCATCTCCACAGCCATCGGCTCCATCCGGACCACGGGCACGATCACTGGCTGCGGCTTTCCCTCCGGCCCCTCCTCGTGGGCTCGGTCCACGGTCTGGCCGGTTCCGCCGCCCTCCTGCTGGTGGTGCTCTCTGCCGTCCGGTCTCCCTGGGAAGGCGTGGCCTATATCCTGTGCTTCGGGGCCGGCTCGATCGCCGGCATGATGGTGCTCGGCCTGCTCATCAGCCTCCCCCTGGTCCTCTCCGCCTCGCTCGGGAGTCGCGTGCTGGCCGTGGTCCAGGGCCTGGCGAGTCTCGGCAGCGTCGGGCTCGGCGCGACGATGCTGGTCCGCCTCGGGCTGGGTGGGAGCCCGTTCTGACCGTCCGCTGATTGCGGTCCCTGCCGAGCCGATTTGTGGTTTGTCCTCCCGGTTACTCACGGGTTTTCACGCATGGGCCAATGGCCTTTGATCTCGGAAACGGCCGTCTTGTTGCGGCCAATCGCGGGGCGGCTGACGGGCGTGCGGAATGAGTGATTCTTGGTGCGGGGGGAAGGCGTGCTGTGCTATCCTGCGCCATCTTTTTGAGGGGCTCGGATGCGGGGCGTGGCGTTCATGAAGCTTGCCGGCAGCCAGGAGACGGCGCCGTGAAAATCCGGGTCCTGGGGTGCCACGGGTCCGACCAAGTCGTCGGCGGGGACGTCGGAGTGCATCAGTGCCGGACTTGCGGCTTTCTGGTCAACGGGACCGTGATGGTGGACGCCGGCACGGTCGGCGCCGCCCTTCACCTTGAAGAGCAGAAGCGGATCCGGCACGTCTTGCTCTCCCACCTGCACTTCGATCACATCCAGGGGCTGCCGACGCTGGCCGACAACCTGGTGGACGACGCGGTCAATTCGGTGGTGCTGACCAGCATCCCGCAGGTCCTGAACGGGCTCCGGACGCATCTCTTCAACGGGAAGCTGTACCCGAATTTTTTCAGGCTTCCCAACGCCAGGCAGCCGATCTTCGTCCAGCGGTCGCTGACGATCGGCCGGGAGAGCGAGGTGGCCGGGCTGCACGTGACCCCCGTCAAGGTCAACCATCTGGTCCCTACCGTGGGCTTTTTGCTCCGCGAAGGAAACGCTTCGTTCCTCTACAGTGGGGACACGTACGAAACTGGGGAGATCTGGAAGGTCGCGGCCAGGGAGCCCACGCTGAAGGCCGCGTTCATCGAAGTGTCTTTCCCGGAGGAGATGGCCGAACTGGCCCGCGTCAGCAAGCACCTGACCCCGTCCCTCTTCGGTCGGGCGTTTCGCCGGATCGGCCGGCCTGACCTGCCGGTGTACGCCTATCACCTGAAGCCGCGGTTCCGCGAGGAAATCAAGCGGCAGCTGGCTGACCTGAAGATTCGCAACCTGACGGTGCTGGAAGAAGGACAGGAAGTCCACATTTGAACGCAAAGCGATGAACGCTGAACGCTGAACGAACGAGGATTGCGGAGTTTTCCCTCATTCATCGTTAGAGCAAGCAACGTATGGCCTGGTTCAAGAAGGACGCGCCGTCGAGTCAGGAGGCCTCGAGAAGACCGAAGGTCGTCGAGGGCCTGTGGCTGAAGTGCAGCCATTGCCGCGAGATCGTCTATCGCAAGGAGGTGGACCGGAACAACAAGGTCTGCCCGAAGTGCGACTACCACTTTCCCATTTCCGTGACCGAGCGGATCGCCATGCTGGTGGACCTCGGCACGTTTCGGGAGTGGGAGGCCGATCTCGAGCCGCAGGATCCTCTCGGGTTCCTGGACACCCGACCCTACCGGGAGCGGCTGCGCGCCCAGCAGGAGAAGACCGGGCGAAAAGACGCGGTCGTGATCGGCGAGGGGGCCATCAACGGCCGGCGGGTCGCGCTCGGCCTGTTCGACTTCGGGTTCATGGGGGGCAGCATGGGGTCCGTCGTGGGAGAGAAGCTCTGCCGGGCGGTGGATCGCGCGCTGGCCGCGCGGCTCCCCTTCGTGCTGATCACGGCCTCGGGCGGGGCGCGGATGCAGGAGGGCATCCTGTCCTTGATGCAGATGGCCAAGACTTCCGCCGCCGTGGCCAGGCTGGGAGAGGCGCGCGTGCCCTTCATCTCCGTGCTGGCCGATCCGACCTTCGGGGGGGTCACGGCGAGCATCGCCATGCTGGGGGACGTGATCATGGCGGAGCCGAAGGCGCTCATCGGGTTCGCCGGCCCCCGCGTCATCGAGCAGACGATCAAGCAGCAGCTGCCGGACGAGTTTCAGCGGGCCGAGTTCCTGTTGGAGCACGGCATGATCGACATGATCGTGGAGCGGAAGCACCTCAAGGAGACCTTGGGTCTTCTCCTCAGCCACTTGTAAGGCTGCCGCCCGGCAGCCGGATCCTCATGCCCTATCCCGACGCGCTCGAGTTTCTACACGGGCTCCAGAGGCACGGCATCAGGCCCGGCCTCGACGTCATCGGCACACTCGTGGCCCGGTTGGGACGCCCGGACCGACGCTTCCCGTCGCTGCACGTAGGGGGGACGAACGGCAAGGGATCCACGGCCGCCATGGCTGCGGCCGTGCTGCAGGCGGCCGGCTATCGGGTCGGCCTCTACACCTCGCCGCATCTGGTCGATTTTCGGGAGCGCGTCCGGGTCAACGGCGAGCCGATCGCCGAGGATGATCTGGCCGCGCTGGTCGAGCGCCTGCGAGAGGCTCTCCCCCCTTCCTGCGCGCCGACCTTTTTCGAGTTCACGACCGCCCTGGCGTTCCAGCATTTCGCCGAGGCTAAGGTGGACATCGCGGTGGTGGAAGTCGGCTTGGGAGGAAGGTTCGACGCGACGAACGTGCTCGTTCCGCTGGTCGCGGTGATCACGAACGTGGCCCTGGATCACCAGGAGTATCTCGGGGAGACGGTCGGCGCCATCGCGTTCGAGAAGGCCGGAATCATCAAGCCCGGAGTCCCGCTGGTCACCGGACGGCTTTCGCCGGAGGCGGAGGGGGTGATCGGTCGGGTTGCCGGGGAGCGTGCGGCCCCCTGGTCCAAGTGGGGACGCGATTTCCGAACGACGGGGGAGCCGCTGACGGGGTTCCGCTACGAAGGGTCGCGTGGGTCGTACCAGGGGCTGTCCTGTCCCCTCGCCGGCGCCCATCAACTGGAAAACGCGGCCTGTGCGCTGGCGGTCCTGGAGCTGGCGTCGGAGGCCGGTCTGCAAGTACCCGAGTCGGCCGTCCGGTCCGGCTTGCGGCAGACCCGGTGGGAAGGGCGGCTGGAGGTCGCGGAGCGGCATCCGACGATCCTGCTGGATGGAGCGCACAATCGGGCCGCCGCCGACGCGCTGGCCGTCTACCTGGCCGGCTACCGCCGCGAGCATCGGGGCTCGCGCGTCATTCTCCTGGTCGGCATGATGCGCGACAAGGACCGTCGCGGGTTCCTCCAAACGCTGGCGCCGCTCGCCGACGAGGTCGTGGTGACGCAGGCGGCGATTCCGCGCGCGGCGTCGGTGCAGGAGATGCTGGAGGCGCTCGGCGGACAAGCCGGGAGCGCCTATGCGGAGCCGGTCCCTGCCGACGCGCTGGCGCGAGCCAGACGGCTGGCCGCTCCGGAGGACCTGATTTGCGTGACCGGGTCCCTGATGCTGGTAGGCGACGTGAAAGCCCTCCTGCGCGGGTGCGGGCTGTCTCCCATCAGGGGCTGAAATGGGCCGAAGCCGCCGGTCGGTGCTCGGCTGCCCCATCCTTGCCTCCCTGGCCCTTCTGATCGTGATCTTGCCGTCGGGCGCAGCGGTCTCCTGGGGCGCCAAACCGACCCTCTCGGCTACGTCCGCCGCCGCCCAGCCGATCGAGATCACCGCCGACCACCTCGAATACATCCAGGGCAACGAGGTCTACGAGGCGGTCGGGTCGGTGAAGATCGTCCAGGGGCCCCTCCAGCTGACCGCGGACCGCGTGACCGTCATGATGCTCTCCGGCACGCTCATCGCCACGGGGCACACCCACCTGAAGGACCCGACGTCCGACCTGTGGGCCGACCGGCTGGAGCTGGATGTCAACACGGATGCGGGGGTCATCACGAACGGCAAGCTCTTCATGAAGGAGTCGAACACGCTGGTGACCGGCCGCTTGCTGCAGCGGTTTTCGGAAGACCATTACCGGGCCAAGGAGGGTTCGTTCACCAACTGCGACGCCAAGGAGGGGCAGGTCCCGGCCTGGCGCTTCACGTTCAAGGACATGGACCTGAACGCGGGGGAAAGCTTCTACGGAAAGGACGTCTGGTTCTGCGTGAACGACGTGCCGGTCCTGCCCCTCCCGTCCCTCAACTATCCCGTCCAGAGCGGCCGCAAGAGCGGGTTCCTGGTGCCGACAGTCGGGTACGACAACCGGTTCGGCATGCATTACCGGCAGGGTTTCTTCTGGGCGGTGGACCCCAGCCAGGACATCACGGTCACGCCGGACTATCTGAGTAACCGGGGCTACGGCGGAGACCTGGAGTACCGCTACGTCTGGGATCGGAACACCAGGGGCCAGTGGCTCGGCACGTTCATCGAGGACACCAAGGTCGGGCGGGGCCGCGCGCTCCTGACCGGAGCCCACACACAGAAAGTCACCGACACCCTGTCCATCCGCGCGCAAGCCAACCTGCTCAGCGATCCGAACTACTACAACGACCTCAGCAACACGGGCTTCCTGCGCGCCCTGCCCAGCCAGGAGTCCAACATCAACGTCAACAAGCGGCTCCCGACCGGCAACGTGTACCTCCTGGGCCAGTACCTCCAGCCGTTGCAGGTCGGAGGCAACTCGACGTTCCAACGGCTGCCCGAACTGGGGTACAGTCTGCTCAACGTGGCGCCGTTCGACAATCCGCTGGTCGTCGGCCTGGATACGACCGTTGTCAACTGGCACCGGGACCAGGGGTTCCAGCTCAACCGCGTGGACTTCATGCCGGGGATCGGGACGGAGACGCTGAACGTCGGCGACGTAGTCGGCCTGACTCCCCAGGTCCGGCTCCGCGAAGTCTATTACACGAGGGGCGTGACGACCGCACAGTCGGTCCACCGGGAGACCTTCTGGGCGAGCCTGGACGCCACGACGCGGTTGACCCGGCGGTTCAACCGGGAGGGCGGGGGGAGCCTGCTGCACACGATCGAACCGGACGTGATCTACGAGTTCGTGCCCGCCACCAGCCAGTCCCAGATCGTCCAGATCGACGCGGTGGACGACCTGCCCAAGAAGAACCTGGTCACCTACAAGCTGCGCAACCGGCTGCTCGGCATGGGGCCGGAGGGCGCGACCGTGAACTGGCTGGACTTGACTCTCGCGCAAAGCTATCACGTGGGCGGCGTCCAGACCCAAGCCCGGCAGTTTCCGTTTCCCGACAGCGTCCAGTACACGACCCTGTCCCAACAGCTCCAGCCCACCATGGTCGCCGTGGCCGGAAGGAAATTCTCCGATATCTGGGCCAGAGGCGTCATTGGCAATCCGATCAGCACGTCGCCTCGGGACAGACCCGTGTCGCTGACGGTCGACACGTTCTTCGATCCTTACGAGAGGAACCTGAGCCAGTGGAACACCGACTTGCGGTACCAACACGGGATGAGCTGGTACGCAGAAGTGGGGCAACGGTACACGCGCGAAGGCAACCGGGTTCGACGAGGCGACATCTGGAACCCGCTTTCGTTCGGCGAGGTCTTCGCCCCGACGCCCACCGTCCAGTACGTCACCGCCGCCGGAGGCGTCCGGCTTCCCTACGGGTGGACGGTCGGCGCCAAGACGTACTACGATCTCAAATCCGGGGTCAGGCCGGAGACGGACGTCGTCGCGGTGTACCAGAACCCCTGCCGCTGCTGGTCGCTGGGTCTCTACTACATCCAGTTCCCGGACCGGGTGCAGTACAATTTCCTCATCAGCCTGACCGGCATCGGGGCGACCGAAGGCGTCGGCACCATGCTGATCAAGTCCATCCTCTATCCGCTGTTGATGGACGAGAAGGGGCTGCCGTGGCCAAGCACGACCGCCCGGCAGCCGATCGTACCGGAAGCGGCACCGGGCGGCTCGCCCACCATGGGCCGGCCCTATTGACGCGCATCGCGCGCGGGAGGTGTAGCGTGGAGCAGGAAACGCGGGGAAGATGGCGGACGGAATGGGTTCTAGCCCTTCCGGTGCTCGCGATGTGCCTGATCGTGCCGGACGGCTCATCCGTTGCGTCGGAGGGGGCGCGCGACCATCTCAAGCGGGCCAAGGTGTTTCTCGCGGCAGCGGACTATCGGCGCGCCCTGGAAGCCTGTCAGCGAGAGGTGGAGGAGGCTCCTTCGGCGGAAAGCTACACCTACCTGACTTATGTTTTCCAGGCGCTCGACGGCTATCTGGAGGCGCTGGCCAAGGAGGATCGCTGGGTGGGCGTCGAGCAGCTGTTCCTCAACCTGGCCACCCGGGACACTCAGGACTTGGTGGATCCGCCCGATGTGCTCGCACGGATCGCCAAGGAGATCATCCAGGACAGCGTCCGGCGGCAGGCCGACATCGCCGCCGCCATGGCCACTCGTCTGGACAAGACCGCCACCGAGCGGCTGTGGCGACAGCAGACAGAATGGCGCAAGGCCAATCCTGACGGATGGTGGGCGGGGGTGCCGGCGGAGTGGAGGTGGTAGCCGGCGCTTCGGCCCAAGTTGACAGTTTTGAGAAGCGTGCTGTACGATGCCGGCCTGGGCGGAGCATCCTGCCGCTCATAGCGCGAAGGAGGAACTCCCGTGGCGGCACAGGCGATGAAAGTGGACGAAGGCAGTTGGGACGCCGAGGTCATGAAGGCTCCCGGACTGGTGATGGTGGATTTCTGGGCCGTCTGGTGCGGGCCCTGCCAGATGGTGGCCCCGGTCGTCGAGGAACTGGCGAACGAGTATGCCGGAAAGGTGCGGGTCTTGAAGCTCAATACCGACGAGAACCCGGAGATCGCCGGCCGTTACCAGATCATGAGCATCCCGACCATCATGTTTTTCAAAGACGGCAAGCCGGTCGAGAAACTCATCGGCGCGAGGCCCAAACGCCAGTTCAAGGAAGTGATCGATTCCCTGCTCGCGCAAAGCACCCCCACCGCTTGAACAAAGGATGAAGGGCGAAGGCGGAAGCCTTCATGCTTGCTCGTAAGAATGGCCGGCTCGCATGCTCACCGAGCTGCGCATTTCCAACTTTGCGCTGATCGACAGCCTGAGCCTGGAGTTCGCCGAAGGCTTCCACGTCCTCACCGGCGAGACGGGCGCAGGAAAATCCATCCTCGTTGACGCCATCGCGCTGCTGGTCGGCGGCCGGGCCGGCGGCGATCTGATCCGGACCGATGCGGAGGAGGCCGTGCTGGAAGCGGCCTTCGTCCTGCCGGCGGCCAGCCCTCTGCTCGCCCCCCTCCGAGAGAGCGGCTCGCTGGCTTCCGGGGAGTCGGAGCTGATCATCCGACGGGTCCTGTCCCGCACCGGCCGAAACCGGGTCTATCTGAACGGGCACCTGACGCCCCTGCACGTGCTCCAGTCCCTGGCGGGCACGCTCATCGACATCCACGGTCAGCACGAGCAACAGTCCCTTCTTTCCGCTGAGGCCCAGTTGGAGGCGCTGGACTGCTTCGGGCGCCTCAAGGACCTTCGCGCAAACTATGCGGCCCAGTACGAACGGTGGCGAACCAGCCAGCGCGAGCTCGAGGAAGCGACGCGGCTCGCGGCCGACCGCGCGGCGCGGGAGGAGTTCTTGCGTTTTCAGGCCAAGGAACTCGAGGAGGCCCGAGTCCAGCCGGGCGAGGAAGAGACCCTGCTTGCCGATCGCCGACGCCTGAGCCACGTCCAGCGGCTGGGAGAGCTGAGCGGAGAGAGCTACTCCCTGGTCTACGGGGGTGAGGCGTCGGTGCTGGCGATGCTGGCCTCCGTGGCTCAGCGGCTCAAAGAGCTCAGTGCGATCGATCCGGACGCAGCCGAGTGGGCTGAGTTGTGCGACGGCGCGGCCGTGCAGGTGCGGGAGCTCGCTCAGCGGCTGCGGGATTATCAGAAACAGCTTGACCGGGATCCGGATCGGTTGGGCCAGGTCGAGGAGCGGCTCGATCTTCTGCAACGACTGAAGAAGAAATACGGGGGGACGATCGAGACCCTGCTGACGCGAGCCGCCGAGGTGAAACGGGAAATCGAAGCCCTGGGGAGTGATGAATCGCGCCTGGCCGGGCTGCGCGACCGGGTCGCCGAGAACCGTCAACGCGTCTCCGCCCTGGCCCTGCAGCTCTCCGAAGGCCGCGCCCGTGCCGCCAAAAGCCTTGAGACTCGGCTCAAGGAGGAACTCGCGGCGCTCAAGATGGAGCGAACCAGGATCAAAATCGCGGTCGTGCGGGAGGAAGAGGGTCTGGGACCGAGCGGATACGATCGAGTCGAGTACCTCTTTTCGGCGAACCAGGGGGAGCCGCTCCAGCCCCTCGCCCGCGTGGCGTCCGGCGGGGAGCTCTCGAGAGTCATGCTGGCCTTGAAGACGGTGCTGGCGGAGGCCGATCGGGTGCCGGTCTTGATCTTCGATGAGGTGGACTCGGGAGTCGGCGGCGCGGTCGCGGCGGTGATGGGACGGCGATTGCAGGCCCTGGCTGCCTACCATCAGGTGTTTTGCATCACCCATCTGCCGCAGATTGCCTCCCAGGCCGGCACGCATTTTCTCGTCGAAAAATCCGTCGTCAAGAAACGGACGGTGACGACGGCCAGGCGCCTTGACGACACGGCCCGGCACGAAGAAATCGCCAGGATGTTGGGGGGATTGGCCATCACGAGCGCGGTCCGGCAGACCGCCGCAGAGATGCTCCGGGAGGCCGGCCGGAGAGATTGATGGACCCAGTCAGAGGAGATCGGCCCGCTGATCAGTCGGGAAGAGCAATGGTCCGCGACGAGAGAGCGGGCAGCGTGGTCTTGTTTTCGGCCATTGCCCCGAGGAAGAGCTCCGCGAGCTTGGGATCGAACCTGGTCCCCGCCTGCCGCTGAATCTGCTCACTGGCTTCCTCGATGGACAAGGCTGGTTGAGCGGGTGAGCCGGTAACCATCAGGTCGAATGCCTGGACCAATCCTACGATCCTCGCAGACAGGGGAATCCGCTCTCCTTGCAGCCCGCTGGGATATCCCAACCCGTCATACCGCTCGTGGTGATGGACGATGGCTTGACGGACTTGGGCCGGCAGGCCGAGCGGGAGGATGATCCGGGCCCCGATTTCGGGATGCGGTCTCAACGGTTCCCGTTCATCATCCTCCAGTTCTCCAGTCTTTGAGAGAAAAGGCTCGTTGAACGGAATCGTGCCGATATCATGTAAAAAGGCACCGATAGCCAGCAGCTTTTGTTCCTGGGCCGGCAGGTAGAGGCGCCGGGCCAGCAGCCCGGCGTAGAAGCTGGCGCGAGAAGAATGGTTCAACAACTCGCGGTCCTTGGCTTCGAAGAGATCGGTGATTAATGGAATGAATGCCAGATACTCGGCGGAGCCGAGCGCCGGCTTGGTTGTCTTGGTGAGCGAGCCGTAAAGTTCGAGGAGGAGGCGCCAGGTCCCTGTGGTATCGGGGTGTTCTCTCCAGACGACTGCGTGGGTCTTGAGAAACTCCCGCAGTCCTTGCAGCCTTTGCTTCTTTCCCAACGCCTGGTTGATGACGGAGATCAACTCCGTGACGTTGAACGGTTTCACGAGGTAGCCGGCTGCGCCGTACCGGAGCCCGTCCATGGCCGATTTGAGGCTCCCGTAGCCGGTAATGATGATGACCTCGACATCGCTCCGTTCCTGCTTGATGTCCCGCAAGAGATCCATCCCCTGTCGGTCCGGGAGCTTCAGGTCCAGGGTGACCAAGTCGATCGGCTGCTCTCTGAGCGTCTTCATGGCGGTCAGGGCGTTATCAGCCATATGGAGACCGTAAAACGGCCTCAGAATGATCTTGAGGGCATCGCGGGGACCAGCTTCGTCTTCCACAATCAGGATCGTCGGCTTGCTTGCGGTCATGGTCATGGGATAGCTCCACCCTTTTCGATGAAAGAACCACAGAGAATTATCAAGTAACCGCCATCAGTTGACGAGCAGGTCTTGTGCCACAATCAGTGCCCATTCAGACTGGAAAACCACCCCTTCCCCATCACTTGGCAAGGTCGAAGCGTGCAAATTTGTACGGGCCCGTGTCATTTTTACAGCTTTTCGACCTCCAGCTCGGAGGCTGTCTGGCTCGTGCCGATCCCGAGCGTATCCATTCGATACTTCAGCATCCGCCTGCTGATGCCCAGCAGGGCCGAGGCATGGGTCTGGATATAGTCGGTCTTCCGCAGCGCGTCCAGGATAATCTCTTTTTCGAACTCGAGCACGGCTTTTTCCAGAGAGAGGTGGCCGGAGAGGGTCTCCTCGCGCAACGAGCTGAAACGGGAATCAGTCTTGACGGAGGCCGGCAGGTGCTCCGTCGTGATGGTGCCGCCTTGGGACCAGACCAGGGCCTGCTCGACGACGTTTTCGAGTTCGCGGACATTGCCCGGCCAGTGGTACCGGGTGAGGACCTCCAAGGCTTCCTTGGAGAATTCCTGTTCGGGACGAGAGTCTTCTTCGAGCCGCTTGCTCAAGAAGTGTCTGGCCAACAGGGAGATGTCCTGCCGACGGTCACGTAGAGGAGGCAGAAAGAGCGAGACGACGTGGATCCGATAGTAGAGGTCCTCCCGGAACTGTTTGCGGCGCACCAGATCCTCGAGATTCTTGTTCGTGGCCGCAATGATCCGGACATCCACCTTGACCGGATGGGTGCCGCCGATGCGGGTAAATTCACGCTCCTGGAGCACGCGCAGCAGCTTGGCCTGCGTCGCCAGGCTCAGGTCGCCGATCTCATCCAAGAACAGGGTTCCGCCGTGAGCCAGCTCGAACTGGCCCGCTCGCCGGGCGGTGGCGTCGGTAAAGGCCCCCTTCTCATGGCCGAAGAGCTCGCTTTCGATGAGGGTTTCCGGTAAGGCCGCGCAGTTCAGCGCGACGAACGGGCGATCGCGTCGCGAGCTGTTGAAGTGGAGCGCCCGGGCGACCAATTCCTTGCCGGTGCCGCTCTCGCCGGTGATGAGCACGGTGGCCTTGGTATCGGCTGCCTGCTCGATCTTCGCGTAGATCTCCTGCATGGCCTGGCTCTTGCCGACGAGGTTGTGGAAGGCGTACCGGGTGGCGACCTGGGACCGGAGGTACCGGACCTCCTGCTCCAGTTCGTGGGCCGCGAGCGTTTTGGCCACGATGAGCCGCAATTCCTCGATGTCAAAAGGCTTCGTGAGGTAGTCCGCCGCGCCCAGCTTCATGGCGTCTACGGCGGTTTTCACCGTCTTCGTGGCCGTCAGCATGATGACGGGTTTGCTCCGATCCTCGGCGCGGAGGGTCTGGAGGAGCTCCAAGCCATTCGTGCCGGGCAGGATCACGTCGAGGAGCACGAGGTCCGGAGATTCCTGGCGAAACAGGTCCAATCCCTCCTGAGCGCTCGAAGCGCAGATGACCTCGTAGATCGGCTCCAGGACCACCTTCAGTGAGGCCAGCACACTCGGTTCGTCATCGACCAGCAAGACCCGTTTCTTCATACTGTTCGTGCTCCTTCCGCAGTTTGCCCGGAACCGGGTTTACAGGGAGATTGACGAGAAAGGTGGTGCCCTTACCGACTGCGCTTTGCACTTCGACATTTCCGCGATGTTCCTGCACAATCTGATGGACGATCGACAAGCCCAATCCCGTTCCTTCCCGTTCTCCGCTCTCGTGTTTAGTCGTGTAGAACGGGTCGAATATCTGCTCCAGGTTCTCCGGCTGGATGCCGCGGCCGGTGTCGGCTACCTCGATCTGGACCCACGAATCCCCGGACGCTTTCGTGAGCCGATGGGTCTTGACGGTCAGCCGGCCGCCTGAGTCGGGCATGGCTTCCATGGCGTTGAGGAAGAGGTTCAAGAGCACCTGCCTAATCTGCTGGCGGTCCAACCTTACTAAAGGCAAGTCCGATGCCAGATCCTTTGCAATCGTGACAGCCTGACTGTCCGCCTTGACCTCAACGAAATACAGACAGGAAGCCACCACGTCATTGAGGTCCTCTTCCGTGAACTTGGGCTCCATATAGCGTGCATAATCTAGGATTTCCTGGATCAGCCGCTCGATTCGCTCCACATCCTCTGATACAACTCCGCTGAAATGCTCCATAAATTCAAGGTCGTTCCGGCGCTCAGGCGCGAGTTGGACGAAGGTCTTGATCGAGGTCAAGGGATTGCGGATCTCGTGGGCGAATCCGCCCGCGATGGTTTCCAGGGAGCGCAGACGGTCAGTGCGGCGGACCAGGGTTTGGGACCGCCTCAAGTCCTCGTACAGCATCGCATTGTCCAGGGCGATCGCAGCGTTGTGGCCGAGCGTGAACAGGAGATTGAGGTCATCCTGTGAATACATGTTGTGGTCGGCCTTGTAGCCGAGGTTCAAGAAGCCGATCAGCCGCTCTTTGTTGATCAGGGGAACGCAGAGTTCGGACTCCAGGGCGGTCAGCGTGTCCACGAGCACCTGTCGCTCCCGGAGCTGCGGCAGGCCGAGCCCGTGCTCCAATTCTTCTTTGAGAATGGGCTGGTCGAGCTCTCGCAAGGCTCGGACGAATTGGTCGTGGCTTTTCAGTTGCAGCATCCTGAGGCGGTCGTCGCTCACTCCGTGGAAAGCCCGGAGGGAATAGGAGCCCCGTTCGTTATCCAAGATGAACAGGGAAACCTTTTGGATTCCCATGACCTTTGCCAGGGTGGAGGTGATCTCTTGGTACAGCGTTTTCAAATCCAGGATCGAGACCATCGCCCGGCTGAACTCGATGAGCGTTTCATAAGCGTCATAGCGCGTTTTGAAGAGAGTCTTTTCGACGGCCTTTTCCATCCTCCGCCGGAGATTCACGAGAAGGCCCGCAAAGACCGAAAACACCGCCACGAGGATGCCAGCCAGGACAAATTGCATGGCACCCGTATAGAGGCGAAGCAGCAGGAGGATCATCACGTAGAACGGGATCAGCGCCAGGGCCTGAGCGAGCGGCATGATCCGCGGCTTCGACGTGATGAGCGTCACGTCCATGACCCGATGCTTCACGATCGCGTAGGTGACGATGAGTGGCCAGAGGCTGGCAAAGACCCAGCCGAAGGGATAGAACTCGAGCCCGTAGCTCTGTACGAAGTCAATTGACGCGAGGTACCCGATGGCAAAAGCCCCAAACACGTACTTCACGCGCCGCGCGTCGAGCGGGGCGTTCGCCTGCTTGAGCGTATAGCCCTGGTGGAGCTTGTAGAGGGAGAGCCCGCTGACCAGTCCGAAGTACAGCAGAAACAGCGGGTGCAGCACGCCGGCTTGCGGATAGTACCCCCAGAAGTAGCGATAGTGGCCGCTCAGAAAGTAGGGCGTCGGGATCAGAACAAGAAACGCGGAGCTGACCAAGTAGTTGGCCAGCACTGATCTCCTTGCCGGCGGGTCCTTCAGGAAGCTTCTGTGGAAGTGATAGAACAGGGCGGGGATGAACGCGACTCCTACGTACACGAACCGTCCCCACAGCAGCGCCTCGCGCTCCTGCGAGGCCGAGTACATCAGAAAGACTCCGGACAGCCAGGTGCAGACAGCGAGGCACAGCAGGCCGAAGGTGATGTTCGTGGTCGCCTTCGGGTTTTCCAGCAGGACCCACAGACCGCAAGCGAAGACCAACGTGCTTGCGAACAGCGGAGGGAGTGAATAGAGCGTCGCGCGGTGGCTGATGATCGCGATGATGTAGACAGGCACCATGACGAGGCCGAGCAAGAGGGCATAGGCGAGCCATTTGTTGACGACTATGCGGATGTCCAGGAGCCGGTGCTTGACGATGGCGTACGTCGTGGCCGCGACGTAGAGGGGGATCGCATAGGTTCCGAAAGGGTTGAGGAGGGGGATGTTCAAGCCAAAGACTAGAAGGAAGTTTGCGCCTCCACCGAAGTAGCCGAAGGTCGAAGACCAAAGGAGGTAGGCGAGTTGATTGCGCCGAGAGCCCGAGGCACCGGTATAGGCCCTATACAAGTGATAGTGACCGTAGGCGATGCATGACAGGAAAAACAGGACGGCATATGAGTAGAGAGGGCCTGGTGTCAGGAGATTTTTCAGGTAAAACTTCGGCTCCGTGTCGGCGATCATGTGGGGGGTCATCGAGAGGCATGCAAAGGCAAAGCTTAATGCGTAGCAGACCGCGAGAAGCCATCGCCTTTCTCGGATTCCGAGCAGCCGATGGACGAAATCCACGAATAGGCTGGGGATGAGGAATGACCCGCCCGCCGTCATCAATCTGGCAGCGAGCAGAGACAGGTTCTTGTCCGCAATGAAGTGATGGAAGATTTGAAAAAAACTCCACCACGCGATGCTGAGGCAGTACAGAAAGAAGGTCCTCCCAACAGGGCTTTCCCGTTTATAGAAGAGGACGAAAAGTCCTAGAGCGAGAGTCGTTGAGGAAGTGAGAGAGAGGGCGAGCGCGAGATGGGTGGCAGGAGATGTCATCGCGACATGACTGGTTTCTTTAGAGGATCAGTCCCATGATTCCGACGCCGAATCCGCCGGACCCACCAACGAGCAAGATTTTGTCCCCAATCTTTAAACGGTTTTCGCTTAGAGCCGTACAAAGCGCGACAGGCATGCTCGCGGCCCCGACATTTCCGTGTCTGGGGTAACTCCAGAATATTTTTTCCTGCGGCATTCCCAGTCTCTTATGGAATAAATTGTCGATGATATGGTGTGAAACCTGATGCGGGACGATCAACTCGATATCGGAGATATCCCAATCCAGCATCCTCATGGTTTCCTCGACACCGATCGGAACGTGTTGGAGTGCGGCCCGCTCAATTTCGACCCCATTGCTTCTGAAAAGCCTTTTGCTCGACGAGTTCTCCATGAGCGGGACAACAGCCACCTCCCAATAAGAACTGTCCGTCAGGAACCACCGAGCCTTGATTCCACGCTGCTCGCCGTTCTTGGTGCGCGTGAGGACCGCGGCGCCACCGCCGTCTCCGAGCGTATAGCCCATTGAACTGAGTCTCAGGTCGCCCTTTGTCTCCGGCTCCCAGTTGATGAATTGGGAAATCACCTCACCTGCCGTGACGAGACCTACTTCATACCGCCCGGAGGCGATGAACGAATCCAGCACGTCGATCCCAGAAACGAATCCATTGCAGGCGTTGGCCAGGTCAAAAACATAGGCGTTCGTTGCCCCGAGTTTTTCCTGGATAATGCAGGCGGTTGCAGGCTCTTCGACATCGCGAGAAACGCCGCAGGAGATAATGACCTCAAGATCCTTCGGATCCACGCCGGCGCTTTTCAAGGCGCGAGCGCTAGCTTCTACGGCAAGATCCGACGGGTATGTCCGCGACCCTGCGTAGTGGCGGGCTTGAATGCCGGTGAGTGCTCCAACCACGTCGCCGAACTTTGTCTTTTCACCGTTGCGGGCCAACATGGCGTTGACGTGGCCGTTCGTGATCATGTTGGGGGGCAGGTAGGCTCCCCAGCCGATGATTTTGGAAGCATGAACGCAGCTACGACGAGCGGTGTGGAGCCTGTCAGCTCGCGGTCGTTTCGCTTGGGTGTACAGCTTGGCGGCTTCCAGGGCGACCGCGTCCTTACTGACTAAGAGCGTGAGCAGGGACTTCTCCCGGCCGGAGGGATTCTCCCGCAACGATTCGACGGCCGAGAGGATGATTTTTTGTTCCCAGTCTCGGAGGGCCGCGAGCCGCACCCCGATGGTATAGAGAGGAGAGGCATCGCCTTCCATCCTTCGACAGTACGCGACTTGCGCGGAGAGATCCAAGTAGCAGGTTTCTGCGAAGGAGCACTGCAGCGTGAGCGGCGTCCCGACGCCTAAGGCCGTGTCACTCAGGATGCTGATCCCAGTGGGGCTGATGTCCTGCGAGACTCCGGACACTTCGGTGTCTTGGAAGCGCAACCGAAAGGGGATGCGTAGCGGGTCTCGATGAGCGCCGCGCCGGTCTGCGATCGTTTCCGACTGCGCCGAGGGGCTGGCGGCCTCGGCGTGAGCTTCCCCGGCTTCGAGTTGGAGAGCCTCTTGAGAGTCTGCAGCATTTTTACTCGGCATCGGTTTCCCCTCTCTCCCGGTTCATTTGGTGGTTGACCCTGTTTGTCTGGGCAGAACGGCCCGCAACGGGTCGTGATTCAGCCTGGGTTCCGGTCGAAACCACGGCTAACTTGGCGGATGATCGGGCAAAAGGTTGCGTTTGTCAATGGAAGCCGGGCATTTTGCATGCCAGGCTTGGGCTGACCGAGGGGGGAAGCGCTAGGCCTTCGCTGTCAGGGCGAGGACGGCTTGATTCGCGAAGACACGGTAGATTCGCGGACATTGGGCGCCGCTTGCGCGCAGAAGGGCCGTCAGTTCGTGTTCGTCAATCGGTCGGACGCGGGCAGGCGTGGCGCCTTGCTCGATTCTGCTCCAGAGGCTCAGCAGCTTCATGGCCTGCTTCACCATGTCGGGCTGGTCGGCAATAGGAAAGAGGTTTCGCTGGATTTCTGACAGGTCGGCCAGGGGTTTCAAGGTCGTGACGACCAGGGTTCCCCCCGGGCGGAGGAGCCGCACCAATTCGCGAAGGGAGGATTCCGGGCTCTCCAGATAATTGATCACGAAGTGGCAGACGATCCGATCGAACGAACTTTCGCGGAACGGAAGCTCCCGGTTCAGATCCGCGACGCCGAAGGAGAGCTTCACGAGGGACTCCGGCCATGCCACTCCTGTGGATTGAGCCGACAGCTCGGCGGCCATTCGGGACAGGTTGTGGCTGGCCCGAAGCAGCGCTTCTGAGACGAAGTCTATGCCCACATAGTGAAGCGGTTTGGCCAGGTCTCTCGGTGCGCTGCGAACTCGATAGGCTTCGTCCATGAGGAGAAATGTCCCTGCGAGTCCAGATCCGCAGCCCGCGTCCAGGATTCGCTCGCCCCCGCGGCGCGCTCCGGCTAGGCGGAAAATTTGGGCGAGCGTCTGCCAGTAGTCGGGAAAATTCGCGAGGCACGCAGAGTAGGCAAGATAATTCTTCCACACGGCTCGGCCTTCAGCCGGTCTGCGGCCTTCAGGTTCCGAGTAGGGCGTCGTGGGGGACTCCGTCCCCTTTGAGACTTCCTGCTCTCCCATATCCTGCGGGAGCGATAGGGAGCCGGCCAGTTCGATTGAAAGCGTCTGCCGCGGTATCTCTTGCAGCAGTTGTGCGAGAACCGCTCCTTCGGTGGCGCCGAGTTGGGAAAACGCCACGATGCATTCGAACGCGGAACCAACGCTGGAAGCGATTGGGCCCGATGTCCCGCCGATTCTGACTCTGCTGACCACTCCCGGCAATTCGAGGACCGACGAGTCGAAGTGGATGACGATCTGTACCGGTTGTCGTTCGGCAGCGGGGACCGTCTCATCGAAACCCAGCCGCACACCGCCGAGCGAAATGTCCATGGACGTCCCCTCCCACTTCCATGGCCCAAGGGAGAAGCGAGCTCTGCCGGTCAGAGCCACGCGCGGGGCGCACCGTCGTTCCCCTGCCTGCGGAAGGCGCGGCGGTCGCAGCCGGTCTCCTGGCTCGGGAGATGCGATGGACGCTTGCGGACGTGGAAGCTCGGCCACCGGCAGCGGGAGCGCGCTGGCCTCCCCGTGTACGCCGCCAGTCTTGCGGATGACGCCGATGGTTCCCACAAACCGCCGCTTGTCGTAAAGCCCGGTGGCGGCCAACTCCACCTGGACGATGGCTGACTGCGTCCCATGCGCCGATTTGGCGGCAAGGGGGAGTTGTAGCCGGCGCGTCGAACGCGACCCCGTGCGCCGTTCGTTCATTCGCCATATCGCAAGCCCTTCGTGAGTTTGGGGAATGAGGGTTGAAAAATGGGCGCCGATCAGTTCTTGGGGGTTGTACCCGAGCAATGAGAAGACGTTTTGGTTGATGGAAAGGAAGCGGCCGGCCGAATCCAGCTCGTAGACCACGTCCGGCACGATTTCCATGAGTTCGCGGTAGCGTGTGAACGAGATGTCCAATTGGTGGCTCAGCTCCCGCTTTTCCACGACATCGCGGGCCACGAGGGGCAGGTCCAGAAGGAATGTGGGAGACCTCTTGGAGAGGTAGGAGTCGGCACCGCCCCGCAGGGCCTCCTCCGCGATGCGTGAATCAATCCGCTCGCCTTGCAGGATGATGCACGAGTCGGGGGCGCGCTGTCTCAATTCGGGCAGGACATCCAATCCGCCGCGCGGAGGGATTCGCTCGTCGAGAAGGATCACGTGCCAGGCCTGCTTCACAGCCCATTCCAACACCTCCTCGGCGGAGAACACGGCTTCCGCACGGCATCCTGGGTAGAATTCGCGCATGCGGATCGTCACCCGCTGGATTTCTTCAGGATGCCAATTGGCGAGGAGGAGCGTAAGGGGAGCGGGCAGCGTCATCAATGGCGTCCCCGCCGGTTGATGCGTAAAAAGCCCCGGACCTGCTCTGGCGCGGCCGTCAAGCCAGCCGGACATATGAAGGAGCAACGAGTCGTTGTTTCGTCAGGGGCAAGGGGAGGAAAAGAAAATAAAACGCCAACTTAGTTGAAATCCCTGCTGCAAGAGCCAGCGGGTGCATAGATAGTCCGTGCGCTTATGCCACAACAAGGTATAGTAGTCAAGTAAGATGTTTTTGAGCGAGTACAACTAAATGTTGTGGTAGGGGGAGGGATCGCGGAGGTCACCTGGCCGAGCCTGGGGTAACCGGCTGGCGGACAACGACGACGGTGACGTTGTCGAACCCGCCTCGCCGGTTCGCCTCTTGAACCAGGTTCCGGCAAGCCTGGTGGGGCGAGCCTCCGGCGCCGAGGACCTGATCGAGGATCTGGTCGTCATCGAGCATTTTCGTCAGGCCGTCTGTGCAGAGGATGACGCGGTCTTCCGGTTCGAGCTGGTACACGGAGATGTCCGGCTCGACTTGCTCCTCGGTTCCCAGGGCGCGACTCAGGACGTGCCGCCAGGGATGGGACAGGGCTTCGGCCGGCGACAGGAGCCCAGCGCGGACCTGCTCCTCGACCCACGAATGGTCCCTGGTCAGTCTCGTGATCGTCCGGTCGCGTACGGCATAGGCTCGACTGTCTCCGACGTGGGCGACGATCGCGCGGGCGTGAGGATCCGGGACGATCCGCAAGGCGACGAGGGTCGTGCCCATCCCGGTCAGCTCCGGCCGACGGGACGCTTCCATCAGGATGGCGTGGTTGGCCGCGGCGATCGTGCGGCGCATGGGCAAGGCTGGATCGGCTGGATCGAGCTGGCCGGCGTCGCCCGCATCGTGCCCGTGGGGCGCCCCGCCGGACAGAGGCCATTCTGCCGCGACAGCGTCCACGGCCAATCGGCTGGCCACGTCGCCCCCGGCGTGGCCGCCCATCCCGTCGGCGACGATCCAAAGGCCAAGGTGATCGAGGACGGCGAAGGCATCCTGGTTGGAAGACCGGACCAATCCCGTATGGGTCAGCCCGACGCCTCGCCACTGGAACGACGGACGCGCCACCTTACTCGGGCTCCCCGGCCGTCGCGGTCCGGCCGGCCGGTCGGTGCAGGGCCGTCAGCCGGTCGTAGAGGAGGTCGGCCAGCGGTTCCAGGTTCCTCGTATCGGATTCGTTGTAGCGGAGCAAGAGGTCGAGGGCCGAGGGATCGCCGCGACGGGAGGCTTCCCAAAGCCGGACCGCTTCCCACCCGTCGAGTCCGTGGAGCTCCGCCGGCCGGGGCACGCCGAGCAGGCGTTCGAGGTGTTTGAGGCCTCCCCTGAGGCCCAGGTGTCTGGCCGCGAAGCAGAGGTCGAAGTGGGGCTGGTCCAGGACCAGCCCGGGGAACGTGGCCCGCAGGTAGGGCAGATCGAAGACGCTGCCGAAGTAGGTGACGATCAGGCGATACCGGCTCAATTCGTCGGCCAGCCGCTGCTCGGTCAAGGATTCATGGAGCACGAGGCTGGTCATGCGGCCGTTCGCATAGAGTCCCACGACCGTCACTTGGCCGTAGGGGGCGGGCTGGCCGGTGGTCTCGATGTCCAGGTAGACGGCGTCCGATCGGAAGGCGCCGTACAACCGCCAATGATCGCGGGGTTTCAAGCGACGGGTGAAGTAGCGGGCTTGGCGCTCGTCGAGGTGACGGATGGCGCCGGCGAGTTCGGCGTCGTAGAGCGGTTTCCGCGCCGGGGCGATGCCGGGCAGTGTGTCGCGGCTCAGAAACGCCTGCCAGTCCGGAACGCCGTTCTCCCACAAGCGCCGTTCCGTCCGCTCGCCGATTCCCTTCAACAGGACGAAGGTGGATTGGATCATGGCGGCAAGCCGATCCGCATGATTCTCCGCGGGATTCTAGCCTTGATTTCAGGGGGGAAACAAGCTACATTCCGCGAGAGGCCGTACGACGAGGAACGGAGCACGCCGACTGGTTCACGCATGGGTGAGAACGGAACGCGACGCATCAGGATTCTGGTAGGGGGGATCAAGCTCGACGCCGAATTGAAGGCCAACAAGACCGCCGACGGGATCTATGCGGCCCTGCCCGTCGACGCTCCCGTGAACCTCTGGGGAGAGGAGTTCTACTTCAAGCTGCCCGGAGTCAGAGACCATCGGGAGACGGCGACGACCCAGGTAGAAATCGGCGACATCGCCTATTGGGGGATCGGGGAGATCCTGGCCATTTTCTTCGGACGGACGCCGATGAGCCTGGGACCGGATCCGGTGCCGGCCGACCGGGTCAACGTCGTGGGGCGGATTCTCGGGGACGCCACGCTGTTGCGTCAGGCCGCGGAGGCGACCAGAATCCGGGTGGAGAAAGTCTGAAGGCCGTCCGGTGAAGCTTTCGAAGGAGCGGATTGCGCATCTGGCCGCGGCCCTGGCGACGCGACTCCGGGAGGAGGGGCACGTGGAGATCGCGGGGCCGGAGAAGGCCCTGGTCGAAGCGCTGGACCAGGCGATCACCGACGAGCTGTCGATCGAGGACCGCCTGAACGCCGAGGTCCGCGGGCTCCTGAAAGCCTACGAAGCCGAGATCGAACAGGGCCGCGTGGACTATCAGAAGATGTTCACGATGATCAAGAACAAGTTGGTCAAGGAGCGGGGGCTGATCCTCTAAATCGTGAAACGTGAGACGTGAAACGTTGGACGTGGGAAGACAAAGAAGGGTGTGCCCTGCTCTCTCCGCCGACGTTTCACGTTTTACTTTTCACGTCTCACGGCATTCGTGATGCTGCTCAGCGACGACAAAGTGACCCATCTGTCGCACGTCATCCTGAACACCCTGAAGAAGACCGCCGCGGCGAAGCTCAAAGGGGACGAGGCCTCGGCCCTCAGGGAGATCAAGCGGGTGCTCGCCGCCGAGCTGAAAGAGGAGGAGGACGTCGAGCGGGCCGTGCGGGCCCGGCTGGCCTCCTATTCGCGTCCGATTCCGGAGGGCAGCCAGGAGTGGGACGTGCTCTATCGGAAAACGGTCGAGGAGGAGGCGCGGAAGCGTCGAAAGCCATGAGGAGAGCCGTTAGTCTGTTGCTGCTCCTTCCGCTCGCGTTCTGGCTCGCGGCTTGTGCGCACAAGGAACAGCCGAAGCCCCGGTCGCCCCTGGCGATCAGTCCCTCGTTCCCCAGGACGGTGATCGAGGCGAACCAGCAGGGGACCGTCCAGTATCAAGGCGGGGACTTCGAGGGGGCCAAGTCGCTCTTCACGCAGGTGGTGACGGGGGCTCCCCAATCCGCGGAAGCCCACTATAATTTGGGGCTGGCCCTGTACGCGCTCGGGGAGGCCGACGAAGCCCGCGACCACTTCATCGAGGCGGCCAATCTGGCGCCGGGGAACAAGGTCATCTGGGACTCGCCGGCCCTCCGTCCCTACGGCTCTCCTGATCCGAACATCCCTCCCAAGAAAGCGAAGGAGTACCAAGGCCGGGCCGGAGGCCGCCTCGGCCAGCGCTGACCCTGGTCGGGACAGGAGAAATTCGAACATGGCGGAAGTGGGCAGAGGTGATCGGGCGCCGGATTTTTCCCTGCCCGATCAAAACGGGAAGACCGTCAGCTTGAAGAGTCTGAAGGGCAGTCCGGTGGTCCTCTATTTCTATCCCAAGGATGACACGCCGGGTTGCACCAAAGAGGCCTGCGGGTTTCGCGACGCGGAGGCCCGCATCAAGAAGGCGGGGGCGATCGTGTTGGGCGTGAGCCTGGACGGTCCCGAGTCTCACCGCAAGTTCATCGGCAAATACAACCTCCCGTTCTCGCTCCTGTGCGACGAAGAGGCGGTCGTCTCCAAGGCCTACGGGGTCTACAAGCGGAAGAGCCTGTATGGCAAGACCTACTGGGGGATCGAACGCAGCACGTTCGTGATCGGCCCAGACGGCATCGTCAAGGCCGCGTTCCGGAAAGTGAAGGTTGACGGCCACACGGACGAGGTGCTGGCGGTCCTGAAAGGGTGACAGGTTATGGGTGATGCGTGACGGGCAGGAAAGGTATGGCGACACCGTAAAGGCACGCCGCTCGTCCATCACCGGTCACTCATCACCCTTCACCGGGCTGCCATGGATAACCGTGAGAAGACCTGGCACGGATTGCGAGCCGCCACCCTCTCGATCGTGCCGGGAGCGGGGCACTTGTACCTGGGAGAAAAGCAAGGCTATGCGATCCTGGCCTTCGCCGCGGGCCTGCTGGTCGTCTCGCGGCTGCTCTGGCGCCCGGCCGAGCTCCTCTATCTGAGCCTTGTCATCTTCTCCGCCTTCGACGCCTATTCGATTGCCAAACGCGGGCACGGCCTGATGTAGCCGGTGCCCGATCCCCCGGGCTTCCGAAGTAGAGGTGGCGATGGCCAAGCGCCCGACAAAGAAGCCGCCACGCGGCTCCCTTCCCCTGATCCGGACGGTGCCGCCCGGCCCCAAGGCCCGGGCCTGGGTCCGGCGCGACGAGCAGACCGTGTCACCCTCGGTCACGCGCATCTACCCGCTGGTCGTCGAGCGGGCCCGCGGGGCGATGGTCGAGGACGTTGACGGCAACCGCTACCTGGACTTCACGGCCGGCATCGCGGTCGTGGCGACGGGCCATTCCCATCCCAGGGTCGTCGAAGCCATCCAGACCCAGGCCGCGCGCTTCATCCACATGTCCGGGACGGACTTCTACTACCCGGCCCAGGTGAAGCTCGCGGAAGCCCTGGCCCGCATCACGCCGGGGAGGGGACCCAAGCGCACCTTCTTCAGCAACTCCGGCACCGAGGCGGTCGAGGCGGCCTTCAAGCTGGCCCGCTACCGGACCAGACGTCCGCTGACGATCGCCTTCCAGGGAGCCTTCCACGGCCGCACGATGGGAGCGCTCTCGCTGACCGGCAGCAAGGCGGTCCAACGCCGGCATTTCTCGCCGTTGGTTCCCGGCGTCACCCACGTCCCGTACGGCTACTGCTACCGCTGTCCCTACGGGTTGACCTATCCGTCCTGCGAGCTGCACTGCGTGAACGTGATTCGGGACGTGTACTTCAAGAGCCTCGTGCCGCCGGAGGACGTGGCGGCCATCGTCGTCGAGCCGATCCAGGGCGAGGGAGGCATCGTGGTTCCGCCTCCGGAGTTCCACCCGATGCTCGCGAAGCTGGCACGGGAGTTCGGCATCCTGTTCATCGTGGACGAGGTGCAGTCCGGCATGGGCCGGACCGGGAAGCTGTTCGCGATCGAGCATTGGGGCGTGGAGCCGGACATCCTGGCGACCGGCAAAGGCATCGCGTCGGGGCTGCCCATGGGGGCGACCGTCGCCTCGGCTGACCTGATGACCTGGCAGGCCGGCGCCCACGCCAACACGTTCGGCGGGAATCCGATCGCCTGCGAGGCGGCGCTGGCGACGATCGACCTGCTGGAGAAGAAGCTGGTGGCCAACGCGGCGGCGGTGGGCGAGTATCTGTTGCACGGGTTGCGGCAGTTGATGGGACGGCATTGGCTCATCGGCGACGTGCGCGGGAAGGGGCTGATGATCGGCGTCGAGTGCGTACGCGACCGGGAGAGCAAGGAGATGGCGGTCCGGGAGCGGAACGAGGTGATCCAACGGTGCTTCCGCAAGGGCCTGCTCCTGCTCGGGGCCGGGCAGAACGTGATCCGGCTGGTGCCCCCGCTGATGGTGACCAGAGGGGAAGCGGATGCGGCTCTGGAGATTCTGGACGCCGCGTTGGCCGATGTGGAAGGCGGCTGATTGGCGCATGAGGGGCGGCGCGTGGCTCCTGTGGGCGGCCTGCCTCTGGCTGGCGGATGGCGCGGCGGATGGCGCGGACAAAATCGCGGGCCGGCTCTCGGCCCCGGATGCGTTGACCATGCCGGGTCGCCAAGTCACGCTGGAGGCCCGCCTGTTGCGCGTCGGGCTCCTGGCCCAGACCGGGCTGGGCGGCGAGCAGGTGGAGTTCCTGGTGAACGGGAAGCCGGTCGGCACCGCCATGACCGGCGGAGACGGGCGGGCGTTTCTCCGGCACACGCCGCGCATGCGCGGGAACCAGGTCGTGACGGTCAGGTTGGCGTCCAGCAAGCGGGTGGAGAGTGAGCCGGCGACCGCCACCCTGGCCTGCTGGGAGCGCCGCCGTCCCATCCTGCTCGTCGACCTCGCCGCGCTCGTCGGGGAACCGGAGGCACCATCCCTGCCGCTTCCCTCTTTCCCGCGGGCCGTCGGGCCGGCGGATCGGCCAGCCCCCGCCGCCGAGGCGGCGGAGGAATTGAAAAAGCTCACCGATTATTTTTTCAACGTCATGTACCTGGCCAGGTCCGATCGGCAGGGGGGCCGGGAAGAGTCTCAGGCCTGGCTCAAGCAGCACAAGCTGCCGCTCGGCTACCTCGTCGCGCTCAAGGGCGGCGAGGACGCCCTGACGGAGCTGATCGACCGGATGAGAGCGGAAGGGTGGGACAATCTCAAGGCCGGGGTCGGACGGACTCGCGACTTCGCCGAGGCCCTGGTGAGCCGCCGTCTCGAAGTCGTCATCATGCCCGCGTCCTCCAGGGATGAGGATGTGCCGAAGAAGGCCCGGGTCGTCAAGGACTGGAAAGAGGTCCGGCGGAAGCTCCAGGACTGACGCGCACGGTTCGTGAGGCAAGAGGAATTCCCCCGGCTGTCTCCGCTCCCGAGCCTTTGTAATTCCTCGCCGGTTCCTTTAAGATGCAGGCGAAACTCCTGCCCGATTCGTTGGACGAGAGGCGCCGGTGGGGCGGCCCAAGACCACATTCCTGTGCCAAACCTGCGGATATCAATCACCTCGATGGCTGGGGCGATGTCCGGACTGCGGCCGGTGGAACAGCATCAAGGAAGAACCGGTAGTGGCGCCGGGGAAGGGGCGGCCGGCGATTCAGGGCTTTGGGGCATCCCGGGCGGTGCAGATCGACGCAATCCAGGAAGTCGGGGAAAGCCGGCTCAAGACCGGAATCGGAGAGTTCGACCGGGTGCTGGGCGGCGGAGTCGTGCCCGGCTCGGTGACCCTGATCGGCGGGGATCCGGGGATCGGGAAGACCACGTTGTTGCTTCAGGTTCTCCCGCGGCTGGTCTGGGAAGCTCAGAAGGTTCTGTACGTCTCCGGGGAGGAATCCCCCGGCCAGATCAAGATGCGGGCCCAACGCCTGGACGTCCACGGCCCGAGCCTCTACATCCTGGCCGAAACCTCGCTCGAGGCGATTCTCAAAACGGTTCAGGATCTTGAGCCGACCGCCCTCGTGGTGGACTCGATTCAGACCGTTTCCACCGATCAGATCAGTTCGGCGCCCGGCAGCATCAGTCAGGTCCAGGAGGTGGCCGGCCAACTGATGTGGTTCGCCAAGCGGAGCGGCGTCCCGGTTTTCATCATCGGGCACGTGACGAAGGAGGGAGCGATCGCCGGGCCCCGGCTCCTCGAGCACATCGTGGACACGGTGCTCTACTTCGAGGGGGACAAGGGGCACGCCTACCGGATCCTGCGGGCGGTCAAAAACCGGTTCGGCTCGACCAACGAGATCGGGGTCTTTGAGATGAGGGACAGCGGGCTGGAAGAGGTCGGGAATCCCTCGGCGCTCTTTCTGGCGGAACGGCCGGAAAAGAGCACCGGCTCGGTGGTCGTCGCCAGCGTGGAGGGATCGCGCCCGATTCTCGTCGAGCTGCAGGCCCTGGTGTCCCAGACCGGCTATGCCATGCCGAAGCGGATGGCGAACGGGGTGGAGATCAACCGGGTCGCGCTCCTCTTGGCGGTGATGGAGAAGCGTCTGGGGCTCCACCTGTCCGGGCAGGATGTGTACGTGAACGTGGTCGGGGGCATGCGGGTCGAGGAGCCGGCCATTGACCTGGGCATCGTCATCGCCGTGACGTCCAGCCTGAGGGAGCGGCCGGTTGATCCGAGGACGGTCGTGCTGGGGGAGATCGGGCTTGGAGGAGAGGTGCGGGCGATCAGCCAGGCGGACTTGCGGGTACGGGAAGCGGCCAAGATGGGATTCCGACGGTGCCTGCTGCCCGAGCGAAACCTCGCCAAGCTGGACCAGGTGGAAGGGGTGGAGCTCGTGGGGGTCCACGAGGTGGGGGAGGCGTTGGATGCGGTCTTTGTTTAGAAAAGGTCGGCGGAGGGCAGCCGGCAGTCGGCCGCACTCCCCAGCCTCCTGCCTTCTGCTCGCGGCCTTCGGGTGCCTCTTGGTCGTACAGACTGGCTGTGCGGGCTGGCCCTGGCTGGGCGAGCGGGAGCTGCGCGAAGCGACCGCCGGTCAGTTGACGCAATTGCTCAAGGAGCGGGAGACGGCCGTCCAGACGATGAAGGGGCTGTTCCGGGCGCAGATCAAGGGACCGGGCATACCCTTCTCCCAGCGGGTGGAAGGAGCCATGTTCTACCGTCGGCCGGACCTGCTCCGCCTGCAGGGGTTCAACCAGGTCGGCGGAGCCCTGTTCGATTTCGTCCTGACCGAGGACCGGTATCTGCTCAAGGTTCCGGCGCTCGGGCAGGTCTTGAGCGGACGGCGGAACGACTTGGGCCGTCTGGGGAAGCTGGGCCAGCCCTTCCGGCTCACCCTGCTGGCCGTGAGCGGCGTGGTGGGAACCGCCTCCGTCGAAGAGGGGCAGACCGTGTCGCTTGCGGAAGACGAGGATCGCTATCGGCTTGACGTCCTGTCGGCCGGGTCGGGAACGCCGTTCCGCCGTCTCTGGTTCGATCGCCGGACGCTGCAAGTGGTGCAGGAGGACTGGTTGAAATCCGACGGGACCGTGAAAGCGACCGTGCGGTTCGAGGATTTCCGGCAGATCGAGGGGCCGGCGAAGGCCGTGTCGGCATCGGAGCCGGCCACGGCGGCCGTCGGACCCCTGCTGAAGCCGTTCAAGGTCGTGACCGAGGATGGCCAGAGCGGAGGGAGCCTGAAGCTGACGTTCCACGAGATCGTGCCCAATCCGGACCTCACGCCGGAGGAATTGGGGGTGGGGGTGGCACTGGGCTGGGAGGAACCGGAAACGGGGAGCCTGGCTCCGATGGTGCGAGGCGAGCCGCTGGCGGAAAGGGGCCGGGTCGGGCCGTGAAGCTGTTGGCGGTGGAAACGGCGACCTCGCGGCAGAGCGTCGCATTGCTGGACGGACAGCTCGTGATGGACCGGTTGGACCGGGACTCTCGCGGGAGTCATGCCAAGTGGCTGGTCCCCACCATCGACGGGCTGCTCCAGGCGAACGGCCTGACCCTTTCTGACCTGGAAGGATTGGCGATCTCGATCGGTCCCGGGTCCTTTACCGGTTTGCGCGTCGGTCTGGCGACCATGATGGGGTTCAGGGCGGTGACCGGGCGCCCTCTCGTAGCCGTTCCCACCCTCGAAGCATTGGCCTGGAATCTGCGCGGAGCCGCCGGTTCCGTCTGCCCGATCCTCAGGGCTCGCGCCGGGGAGGTCTATTGGGCCGTCTATTGCTGGAATCGGGATGGAGGGCTTCGGCAGACGGTGCCGGAGCAGGTCGCCCCGGTCGAGAGGGTCGCACGGTCCCTGCGGGGGCCGATGATCGTGTTGGGGGAGGGATGGATGGAGTACCGGGACGAATGGCGTCGGCTGCTCGGAGACCGGAGCGACGCCGTCCGTGAGGCGCCCGGGGACGCGATGGCGGCCTCGGCCGTCAGTGTGGGCTTGGCGGCGCTGGATCGCCTGGGGCGGGGGGAGGTGGCCGGGCTCGGCCTCGCTCCCCGGTACGTCCAGCGGACGGAGGCGGAGCTTGCCTGGGCGGCGAGGCACGCGGAACGATGAGCCTGCGTGATGGCCATGGCGACACGGTGAAGGGGAGACGGGGTGATTTCCCCGCGCTTCCGCGTCCCCGTGACTCCCCGTCGTCGGCCGCGCGTCTGCCGTGGCTCATCGAGGCTGCGACCGTACGGGACCTTGACCAGATCGTCCGCGTTGAGCGAGACTCCTTTTCCGCCCCGTGGACGCGCAGCATGTTCGAGGCCGAACTGGGCGGAAATCCGTTCGCGCGCTTCGCCGTGGCGCGTCTGCCCGAGGCTGGCGGCGGGAGCGGGATCGTCGCGTACGTTTGCTTCTGGATCGTCTTCGAAGAGCTGAGGCTGATGAACCTGGCAGTCGATCCCGCTTGGCGCAGACGGGGGCTGGCGACGGCGTTGGTGCGGCATGCGTTGCGGGAAGGGGCGAAGCAGGGGACCGTGCGGGCGACCTTGGAAGTCAGAGCCTCCAATGCGGCGGCCCGCAGCCTGTATGAAAAGCTGGGCTTCCGGGAAACGGCCAGGCGGGCGAGCTACTATACGAATCCGGTCGAGGACGCGGTGCTCATGGAAACGCCCGTCGGCGGGTGAGCCACGAGCCGTTCGCTCACGCGGGATGGAGGAAGAATCTCCGGAAGGTTTGATCCGGCCGCCAGGAACCATCGCATGGACGACCGGCGCGCACGAAAGAGGTTGATAGCTCATTGGAGGCAAGGTCACTATCCGCCGCGAGTTGATTGAACGCGGCGGTTCAAGCGAGCTTAGCATGGAGGTGCAGGATGCTCACGGACGAACGGATCGCACAGCGCTTGCGTGAGTCCAGCGTCGAATTTCGAGAGCTGGAGGAGTCACACCACCGACTCGACGTGGAACTGGCGGAACTCCAGCGGCGTCACGTTCTGACTCCGCAGGAGGAGCTCGTCAAGAAGCAGATTCAGAAGGAAAAGCTCGCGAAGAAGGACAAGATGGCGGAGCTGATCCGCCAATTCCGGGAAAGCGGGCAACGTTCCGCCGCCCGTTGAATCCAGGGGACGAGACGCGTCACGGACACACCGGGGTCTGCAAGCATGTCAACCGTTCTTCCCCCGCTGGCGAGCCACCTGGCTTCGATCAAGCGGCGCCTCCTGATCGTCGCCGGCACGGTTTCGGCTTCTTTCGTCCTCACCTTCGCCTACGCGGCGGAGCTGATCGACTGGTTCAAGCGCCCCTTCACCGACGATCTGATCTTCTACGGGCCCACCGAGGCCCTCTTCGCCTCGATCAAGATCTCTTTCCTGGCCGGGATCGTGATCAGCCTGCCCATGATCCTCTACCAGAGCTGGAAATTCATCGAGCCCGCGCTCCTGCCGCGCGAGCAACGGTGGGCGATTCCGCTCTTCTGTCTGGGAGCGGGATTTTTCGCGCTCGGACTGGCCTTCTGCAACTTCGTCATCCTGCCCCTGGTCATCCAGTTTTTCATCAGCTTCGGCATGGACCGGGAGCTGACCCCCCAACTGGCCGTGGGCACCTACGTGGATTTCAACGTCAAGTTTCTGCTCATTTTCGGGTTTGCCTTTGAGCTGCCGCTCGCGCTCACGTTGCTCTCGCGGATCGGCGTGATTGCGCCGGAGCAGCTCGTGCACTACCGCCGACACGCGATCATGATCGCGCTGATCCTCTCGGCGGTCGTGACGCCGGACGCGACGTTGTTTACCATGCTGCTGATGGCGGTCCCCCTGATGGTCCTCTACGAGATCGGGATTCTGGGGGCGAGGCTGTTCGGACGACGGGCGCCGACCAGGGCGTCGAACGTGCCGGAAGGCCCGGATGCGCCGGTTATCCCGACCGGAACGGCCGGCCATCGAGTGAGGTGACCCGGTGCGGAATGACCGGAAACGATCCCCGGCTGGTCTCGTCACGGTCCGGTCGCTGGTGGCCGCTGCGGCGCTCGGGGTGGGACCGGCCGCCTGCTGGGGCTCCATTGCGGCGGGCGGAGACGCGGATGGGGAGGCGCGACTGGCTCCGGCCACGGCCGAGCTCGTTCAGCAGGAGCCGGTCCGCCGGTCCGGCGAAGCGCCGGCCATGCGGGCTCCGAGCATTCAGGCCTTGGCCGTCACGAGCGCTCAGGCCGTGTATGCCGGCTCGTTCGGCCTGGGCGTCTTTCGGAGCAACGACCGCGGCGGATCCTGGGTCGCAGTCAATGACGGGCTCACGGATCCGTTCGTGCTCGCTCTGGCTGCGGCTTCGGACGGGACGGTCTATGCCGGGACGTTCAGGGGCGGCGTGTTCCGCAGCTCGGACGGCGGGAAGAGTTGGCAGGCGGTGAACGCCGGGCTCAAGAGGCTGGAAGTCAAGGCGCTGCTGATCGAGGGCGGCACGGTCTACGCTGGCACGGGGGACGGGGTCTATCAGCTCGGGAAGGGAGAGGAGCGGTGGACGTCGGTCACCAAGGGGCTCGACGACACCCTCGTCCACTCACTGGCGATCGCCGGCGACCAGACGCTGTTTGCCGGCACTTCCGGCAAGGGGCTGTACCGACACAAGGCCGGAGGGTCGGGCTGGACCAGGATGTCCCACGGACTCGTGGACCATGAAGGGCTGATCGAAAACTTCATCAGGGTCATCGCGGTCGACAAGGACCAGGGGCTGTATGCGGGAACGTTCGACGGAGGGGTCTTCCGCAGCGGGGACGGCGGGCTGACCTGGCGCCCGATCAGCCGCGCGCTGCCGAATGACTCGATCCGGGGCATCGTTCCGAGCCTGAAGGGGCTGTTCGTGGCGACCGGCCGGGGGGTGTTCAAGACGATGGACCAGGGGCGCCGGTGGTCGCCGGCGAACCGGGGGCTGACCGAGCTGTCGGTGCAGGTGTTGGTCGCCGCTCGCGACGGGGCCCTCTATGCCGGGACCAGTTCCGGGGTCTTCCGGAGCGACAACGACGGGGACAGTTGGGTTGGGGTGAGCGAGGGACTTGGGGACGCGAGCGCGCCCATGAATCCCTTTGTGCGTTAAACTAACGGCAACAGAAAGGTCTCACATGGCCCAGGCGAGCGAGGCGACTCAGGCGACGATCCGCGTGACGATCAAGGGGGAGCCGATCGGCGAGATCGTGCTGCGATTCTTCCCTGACGTGGCTCCCGGCCACGTGGACAATTTCATCAAGCTGGCCAGGGAAAAATTTTACGACGGGACGACCTTCCACCGGGTCATCCCCGGGTTCATGATCCAGGGGGGCGATCCCAACAGCAAGAGCCAGGACCGGTCCACCCACGGGATGGGAGGGCCTGGCTACCGGGTCAAAGCGGAATTCAACAGCCGCCCCCACAAGCGAGGAGTCCTGTCCATGGCGCGGGCCAATGATCCCGACAGCGCCGGCTCGCAGTTTTTCATCTGTGTGGCGGACTCCAATTTCCTGGACTGGAAGTACACCGTTTTCGGAGAGGTGGTGAGCGGGATGGACGTCGTGGACAAGGTCGTCGGCGTCAAACGGGACGGCCGGGACAACCCCCTGGAACGAGTGGAAATGACCGTCGCAGTGGCGGGGGGGTGAGAGCCTGCCGTTCCGGGCGGCGCGGGAACGCGATGAAGGCGATCAAAGAGAAGACGTTCACGATCCTGGTCGTCGAGGAAAACGCGGCTGACGTGGAGCTGTTCCTGCGGACGATCGAGCAGGAGCTGCCGCGCAGCGAGGACGAGCACGTCGAGCTGGTGTTTGCAGCCAGCGCAGAGGGGGGGCTGAAGGTTCTCGACGAGCGGCGGATCGACTTGGTGATCACGGAGATCCGTCTGCCGGGCATGAGCGGGATCGAGCTGCTGCAGCGAATCCAGCGGATGAACCGGCGCATCCCGGTGCTCATCATGAGCTGGATCACCGCCGTTGATGCGGCGGTGGACGCCATGCGGCACGGCGCGTTCGATTACATCGTCAAGCCGTTTCAGAAGATGGACTTGGCGGTCCGCATCCACCGCGCCATGCGGATGGCGGAGATCTTCCTGAGACACCCGGGGCTGGACCGGCCCGGACATCTCCCGCCGTTCAAGAACCTGATCGGAACCAGCCCGGCGATCCAGCAGGTCATGCGCATGATCGATGCGGTGGCGCAGGTGCCATCCACCGCCCTCATCATCGGCGAGACCGGATGCGGAAAGGAGTTGATCGCCCGAGCCATCCACGAGCGGAGCGCCGAGCGGGACGGGCCGTTTCAGGTCGTGGATTGCACGACGTTCACGGAAGGGACGGTCGAAAGCGAGCTCTTCGGGCACGTGCGGGGCGCTTTCACCGGCGCGGTGGCGGACAAGCAGGGGCTCATCGAGCTGGGCAGCGGGGGCACGGTGTTCCTGGACGAAATCGGGGATCTTCCGCTGAATCTCCAGGCCAAGCTGCTGCGAGTCCTCGAGGAGGGAGAGCTCCGCGCCGTCGGGAGCACGCAGCAGAAAAAAGTGAACGTCCGCTTCATCGCGGCGACGAACCAGGACCTGGCCGAAAAGGTGAAACGGGGCGAATTCCGGAAGGACCTGTTTTTCCGGCTCAACGTCATGGTCATCCCGGTTCCTCCGCTCCGCGAGCGGACGGAGGACATTCCGCTTCTGGCTCGACATTTCACCCTTCGCTTTGCCAAGGAGTTCGGAAAGCCGGTGGAAGACCTGCACCCCTCCGCCGTCACGGACCTGATCGCCTATCCTTGGCCAGGGAACGTGCGCGAGCTGCGGAACGTCATCGAGCGGGCCGTCATGCTGGCCAAGGGGGATCGGGTCACGCGCCAGGATGTGATCGGGCTTCTCCAGCCAACTGCGGCCGGCGGTCTCTCGATGGGCGATGACTACCTCCAGCTTCCTTATGCCAAGGCCAAGGAAAGGATACTGGAGGAGTTCAATCGCCGGTACATCAAGTCCAAGCTCACGGCCCACAACGGCAACGTGACCCATGCGGCCAACGACAGCGGAATGCCGCGATCATACTTTCACGAAATCATGCGCCGGTACCTCAAGAGCAATGACGAATGACTGTCAGGAAAGACGGACAGCTAAAGTCCGATTTTTCGGAATAATAATTAGAAAATCCATGAGTTATGAGTTTTAGATGTGAGTGTCATGAATCGGTGACATTAAATTAGTATTATATTTCCATAGTTTATATATTCTCTCCGCCTCTCGCGTCTGTCTCTCCTAACAGCCCTGAGATTTCTCCGAACAGAGCTGCACTTCTAATCCCATCAGTTCATCTTAACACATTGTATTTTCTAACATTTTTAATTGCCATTGGCCACAAGCCGTTTCTGCCTCCATGGCATCAGGTTTGTAACCTTCTTCCCGGCCCGTCAAGGGAATTGGTCTAACCGGCTGTCGGAATAACGAAAATGTTACCGGTTTGACTGTCTCTGCGGGGACCGGAAGGGGGGTGGGAAAGGGCAATCGGAACTGACGGTTTTTGGGAGAGAGTTCGGTTTATTAGCTAGGAGGTGTGGACGATGCATTTATCACGACGGCAATTCTTGAAAGTCTCGGCTGGCACGGTCGCGGCCGCGGCGATCGCCGACAAGGCCCTCGCCCTCACGGCCCTGCAGCCGGTCATCGAGGTGGGCAACCCCCTCGGCGACTATCCCGACCGCTCCTGGGAGCGGGTCTACCACGACCAGTACCGGTACGACTCCTCCTTCACCTGGTGCTGCTCCCCCAACGACACCCACGGCTGCCGCGTGCGCGCCTTCGTGCGCAACGGCGTCGTGATGCGGGTGGAGCAGAACTACGACCACCAGACCTACGAGGACCTCTACGGGAACCGCGGGACCTTCGCCCACAACCCGCGGATGTGCCTGAAGGGGTACACCTTCCACCGGCGCGTGTACGGGCCGTATCGGCTGAAGGGCCCGTTGATGCGCAAGGGCTGGAAGGAGTGGATGGACGCGGGCTCCCCGGAGCTCACGCCCGAGACCAAGCGCAAGTACAAGTTCGACGCCCGGATGCTCGACGACATGCTGCGCGTGTCCTGGGACACGGCCTTCACCTACGTGGCCAAGGCGGCCATCGTGATCGCCCAGCGGTACAGCGGGGAGGCGGGGGCGCGGCGGCTGCGGGAGCAGGGCTATCCGCCGGAGATGATCGAGATGATGAAGGGGGCAGGCACCCGCTGCTTCAAGCACCGGGCGGGCATGCCGGTCCTCGGCATCGTCGGCAAGATGATGAACACGCGGTTCAACGGCGGGATCGACACGCTGCTGGACGCCTGGATCCGCAAGGTGGGCCCCAACCAGGCGCAGGGCGGCCGCTACTGGTCGAACTACACCTGGCACGGGGACCAGAACCCGGCTCACCCGTTCTGGTCTGGCTCCCAAGGCTCCGACATCGACCTCGCGGACATGCGCTTCAGCAAGCTGAACACGAGCTGGGGCAAGAACTTCGTCGAGAACAAGATGCCGGAGGCCCACTGGAAGCTGGAGAGCATCGAGCGGGGTGCCCGGATCGTGG
>JBFLWP010000014.1 GCA_040757595.1 Nitrospirota bacterium
ACTCTTCCACGGCGGTCTCCGCCACCTGCTTCCGGACATAGGGGTAGAGCTCCTTCAGCGTGACGAGTCCGTCCTTGTCCTGGTCGGCCTCCCCGTGCAGCCCCGTGAGCAACGCATAGGTGAAGAGGCCATGCCCGGCCTTGTCATAGTCCGAACTGATCTGGGTGCCGGTGGATGCCGCGAGCACCACCACCTTGCCCGCCGCCAGGAGAGGGTTCTCCAGGGAGAGCACCATGGGCCGGGCGCCATTGGCCAGCACCGAGCGGCCGACGGCGCCGGAGAAGCAGGAATCCAGCAGGACGATCACGTGCTTGGCCGGCAGCTTGTTCAGGGACTCATACAGGGCCTTGAGCGGATACAAGCCGTCGGGGTAGTCCGGGTGTCCGTCCCAGGGGACGAGGTAGGCGTCCCCAGTCTTCGGATCGGGCGTCCCGTGCCCGGCATAGTACACATAGACTGTGGACTCCGGCTTGACCCGCATCCGCAGCCACTCCCCCACGGTCCGGAGATCGTTGCCTGTCGCCTTGGCCTCGGTCATGACCCGGATATGGGATTTCGGGATCCCGGCTTGGGTCTCCAGGAGCTTCGCCACCGCTTCGGCATCCTTGACGCCATAGGCCACTTTCGGGATGACCTCCTCGCGATACTGACTGATCCCGATGACCACCGCGTAGGCGTCGGGCTGCTGGAGTGATGGCACTCCGGCCTGGCTCGCCATCGGACTCAGACCAGCCAGAAGGAGCAAGCTGACCAAGACCCACGTGCGCGGAAGACACATGGCACGCCTCCCTTGTGAAACACGTGCTATAGGAATATCTTAGGCTAGCTCCGTTTTTCCCCAAAAGCAATGCGTCTCCCTGGACGAAACTCGCGAGGGGGGGAGTCTTCGCCCCCCCCGGCTCCCCCCAGGATGCGCCCGCGTGTCCGCCGGCGGGAGCACGATAAACCTACCGAACCAAGGCGTTGAGCTGGTCGCCGTGAACAAGGCCAGCTTGGGGGCAATTGCGGCAAAAATTGAGGTTGGAACCGGGAGTAAAACCGGGAGTAACGAGAATCAGGCGGTCAACACCGAGACTGGCAAAACCACAGAACCCCTTGATAACTCAATCGGAAGTAGTGGAGGCGCCGGGCGGGTTCGAACCGCCGCATCGCAGTTTTGCAGACTGCTCCCTTAGCCACTTGGGTACGGCGCCACGCCGGGGATTATATAAGGCCTCGCGCCCTCAACTCAACGCGAGATTTGCCGCATAGACGAGACGGGTTGGTCAGGAGATACGGAACTCTCAGCGACGGTTTGGAAGGACAGGGATCTCGCGGCCCTTTCCCGCTGGACTGTCCGGAACGGGCTCGGACGACCGGGGCGGCCAGGACCGACGACCGTCGGGCTCGGCCGATCCGGACGGCTCGCTGGCCTCTTCGGTCTCCTTTTCCTTGGCCAGGACCTCGACTTCCTGGATCAGGGTGTCCAGGAGCTCGGGCATCGGCACTTTGCGCACCAGCTTGCCTTTTTTGAACAGGATGCCGACCCCCTCGCCGCCCGCAATGCCGATGTCCGCTTCCTTGCCTTCGCCGATTCCGTTCACGACGCAGCCCAGGACGGAGACGTTCAGCGGGGCCTTGATGTGTCCGAGCCGCTGCTCCAGCTCGTTGGCCATCCGGACCACGTCAATCTCCACCCGCCCGCAGGTCGGACAGGCGATGACGTTGATCCCGCGATGCCGCAGCTCCAGCGCCTTGAGGATCTCGAAGCCGACCTTCACCTCCTCGACCGGATCGGCGGCCAGGGACACCCGCAGGGTGTCGCCGATGCCGTTCGACAGGAGCCAGCCCAGCCCGATCGCGGACTTGACGGCGCCGGTCATGGCGGTGCCGGCCTCGGTGATCCCGATGTGCAGGGGATAGTTCGACTGTTGGGCGAACAGCCAGTAGGCGTCCGCCGCCATGTGCACGTCGGAGGCCTTGAGCGAGACCTTCATGTTCGTGAAACCCACGTCCTCCAGCGCGTGCACCGCGTTCAAGGCCGACTCGGCCAGGGCCTCCGCGGTCGGATAGCCGTACTTCTCCAGCAGGGGGCGCTCCAGCGATCCCCCGTTGACCCCGACGCGGAGCGGGATCCCGTGGTCGGTGACCGCCTTGATCACCTCGGCGACCTTCCACCAGGCCCCGATGTTGCCCGGGTTGATCCGCACGCAATCCACGACCTCCGCGGCCTTCAGCGCCAGCCGGTGGTCGAAATGGATGTCGGCGATGAGCGGGACGGTCATCTGCGCCTTGATCTTCTTGAGCGCCGCGGCCGCGTCCATGTCCGGCACGGCCACGCGGACGATCTCGCAGCCGACCTCTTCCAGCCGGCGGATCTGCTCGACCGTCGCCTGGACATCGCGCGTGTCGGTCGAGGTCATGGACTGGACCGAGACCGGCGCGTCTCCGCCGATCTTGACCTTGCCGACCTTGATCTGCCTGGTCTTGCGCCGCGTGATGTACATTCCGTTCAGCGTTCTGCGTTCACAGCATCGAGCGATCTCGTCGCCGGTGAAGCGTGACGCGCACGACGAGATGCGAACGACGCTTCACGAGATACGTCTTCTTCGCTAGCTTCCCTGCTCGTCCCCCAGCGCCTCACGGCCGGTCCGGGCAAACGCGGTCTCCGCCTTCCGGCCGGCCGCGAGGGCCGGCGCCACCCGCGCGAGGAGATCCCGGACCCGGCCGTAGATGCCCTCCGCGGTCAACCCGTACCTCTCCCGCAGGAGGTCCTGCGGCCCCTGCTCGATGTACCAGTCCGGCAGCCCCATGAGCACCGTCGGCAGCAGGATGCCCTGCTCGGACAGGGATTCCAGCACCGCCGACCCGAAGCCGCCCATCTTGGCCCCCTCTTCCACCGTCACGAGGCAGCGCACCCGCTTGGCCACCGAGCCGATCAACTCGGCGTCCAGCGGCTTGACGAAGCGCGCGTTCACGACCGCCGCGGAGACGCCTTCCTGCGCCAGGCGCCGGGCCGCTTCCACGGCCGGCCAGACCGCGACCCCGACGGCCACGATCGCCACGTCGGTGCCCTCGCGCAGCACCTCGCCCTTGCCGACGGGCAGCGCCTGCGGCTCCGCATCCATCCGCACGCCCAGGCAGGTGCCCCGCGGATACCGCACCGCGGCCGGGCCTTCGTGGCTGAGGCAGGTCTTGACCATGTGCTGGAGCTCGTTCTCGTCCTTGGGCGCCATCACGACCATGTTGGGCACGTGACGGAGGTACGCGTAGTCGAACGCCCCGTGATGCGTGGTCCCGTCCTCGGCTACCAGGCCGCCCCGATCGATGCAGAACGTCACCGGCAGGTTCTGCGTCGCGACGTCGTGGACGACCTGGTCGTAGGCCCGCTGCAGGAACGTCGAGTACATGGCCACGACCGGCTTCATCCCCTGGGCCGCCAGGCCGGCCGCGAACGTGACCGCGTGTTGCTCCGCGATGCCCACGTCGTACAGCCGGTCCGGGAACTCCTTTTCGAAGGCGGTCAGGCCGGTCCCTTCGCACATGGCCGCCGTGATCGCCACGATCCGCGGATCCTTTCGCGCCAGCGCCACCAGCGCCTTGACCGCGTGGGCCGTGTAGCTCGGGCGGGGCGACTTCTTGGCCGGCTCGCCGGTCTCGTGCACGAAGGCCGGGCAGGCGTGGAACCAGACCGGGTTCTTCATCGCCGGCTCGTAGCCCAGCCCCTTCTTCGTGATCACGTGCACGAGCGTCGGCCCCTTCAGCTTGAAGACGTTCTCCAGCGTGGGGAGCAGGTGCTCGAAGTTGTGCCCGTCGATCGGCCCCACGTACCGGAAGCCCAGCTCCTCGAACAGGATCCCGGGCAGGATGATGCCCTTGGCCAGCTCCTCCGCCCGACGGGCCAGCTTCTGCATGGGCTGGCCGATCTGGGGGATCGCGCGGAGGAAATGCCCGGCCTCCTCCTTGATCCTCGTATAGAACTCGCCCGTGAAGGTGCGATTCAGGTAGGCGGAGATCGCGCCGACGTTCTTGGAGATCGACATCTGGTTGTCGTTCAGGATGACGACGAAGTCCTTCTTGAGACCGCCCGCATGGTGCAGCCCTTCCAGCGTCATCCCGGCCGTCATCGCGCCGTCCCCTACGACGCAGACCACCTTGTGCGTCTGATCGAGCTGGTCGCGGGCCTCCACCATGCCCAACGCCGCCGAGACGCCGGTGCCCGCGTGGCCCGCGTTGAACGTGTCGTACACGCTCTCCTCGCGCTTACAGAAGCCGCTGAGGCCGCCGTACTGGCGGAGCGTGTGGAACCGCTCGCGCCGTCCCGTCAGCAGCTTGTGGGCATAGGCCTGGTTGCTCGTATCCCACACGATCTTGTCGGTCGGGGTGTCGAGCAGATAGTGCAGCGCCACGGTCAGCTCGACGACGCCCAGGTTGGAGGCCAGGTGCCCCCCGACGCTCGACACGACCGAGATGATCTGCTCCCGGATCTCCTGACAGAGAGCCGGAAGCTGTTCCGGCGGCACCCGCTTCAGATCGGCCGGATTGTGAATCGTTTTCAGGAAAGACATAGGGTCTCTCTCCTTAGAACCGAGGTTCAACCATTGTAAGGGGGAGCGGTTGCCCGGCGGCTGGACCTGTATGGCTGGTGCCCGGGCATCTCGACAATCGGGCGTCAGTCTCCCACACCATTCCCAGGATTGTCAAGCAGTTACATCGAATCCGTCGGTGCGGTCTCGACTTACGCTCAGTTCCCAAACCGGTAGGTGACCACGGTGGACAGGGTAAAGTCGGCGGCGCTGCCACGGAGGATATCCAGGTTCTCGATCCCATAGACCTGCCAGAGCAGATTGCGCCGCAGCTCGTAGTTGAATCCGAAGGCCGCTTCGGTGACGCCCCGGTCGAGGACCGGGCTGCCCGTTCCGTGGTAGGCGCTGGAATAATAATCGAACTGGGCGACGAACGAGAGCGCCGGGGACCAGAGGTATTCCACCGCGCCGATCCCGGTCAGCACGGTTTGGAGCGACAGGTTGGAGACCGTGCCCGTCGGCTGGACGACGTTGAAGTTCCCGTACAGGAGCCAATTGGTCGCCACCGCTTTCTCGACTGCGACCCCGACCCCGAAGTCCGGATGGCCGCTGCCGAAGAACTGCGCGCTGTCTCCGGTCGGCGCCTTGGCCGCGACGCGGAGAGACAGGGTTGGCGTCCACCCATGGTCTTCGGTGAGGAGCTGATACTTGCCGATGAAGGTGGTGTCCCCCAGTCCGAGGGTGTTGTTGCTGCCGGAGAACATCACATTGCCGTTGCGGCTCACGTTGTACACGTATCCCCTGTTCTCGAGCGACTTGCGCGCCGGCGCCAGGCCGGTCGTCGCCCGCTCGACCCCCGTGATCGCTCCCTCCAGGATACCGCGATAGCGGTAGACGGCGGGCACCTCGACCGCGACCTCGAGTTTCTCCGTGAGGCCGTAGCGGAGGAACAGCCCGGACCGGAGCTGCTCGAACTTCATCGTCGCGGTGGTCGGCAGGATGCGATCGTCGAAAACCGTCGCCGTGTCCGCCAACTCGACCCGGACGTCCAATGCACCCTTCTTGAGCACCGCGGCCCGGTCGCCCGGCATGCCCAGGAAGAGCATCTGCAGGGGTTGGAAGTTCCGGACCGGAAACGGACCGTATCCCTCAGCCGCGGCATCCCCCGCCCAGACGAACAGGAGGCCCACGACGATGCCCGCCAGGATACCTCTCGCGCACGCCGAAACTCGCACCGATCAGCCTCGGCCCTTTACGAACCCGCAGAATGGGGCTGGAGTGGGTCCCGGAGACGCCGTCGTTCAGCGTCGGCGGCCGGTCACCCATGACGCCGGGGGGAGGACGAAGCGCCGGACATCGGGCCACATCGGCTCACGAGCCCGTCTTGGGCGCCTCGATGGCATCGGACTTCTTGCGCAGCTTCTCCACCAAACCCTGGTAGCCTTCCGCCTTGATGATCTTGTTGAACTGACCGCGGTAATTGTTGACGAGGCTCACGCCGTCGATCACGACGTCGTAGACGCGCCAGTCCCCGCCTATCGTCATCATCCGGTAATCCAGCGGAATCTCCGCCTTGCCCGACACGACCTTCGTGCGGACCTCCGCATAGCCTTCCTGGAGCCGCTCGTTGACGTAGTGGACGGGCTCGCCCGAATAGCTCTCGATCTTGTCCGCATAGGTGCGGGTGAGCAGGGCTTTGAAGAGCTCGACGAATTCCTTGCGCTCCTCGTCCTTCAACGCCTTCCACTGAGCGGCCAGCGCCCGCTTGGCCATCTCCTCGTAGCTGAATCGTTCCGCTACGATCTTTTCCAGCGTCTGGCGGCGCTCCTCGCGGCGCTCGGGCTTCTTGAGCTCCTTGTCCTGCAGAATCCGGATCACCTGGTCGATCGTGCCCTTCATCGCCTCCGTGGCGGCCCCTCCCGCCCCGGCCAACGACGCGGTCAAGACCGCCGTCACGGCGACCAGCCCCCCCAGCCCCCGCACCGCTCTATTTCGGCTCCGTTCCATCATGCTTGGCCACCCTTTCTAGCGTGTCACTTCACCTTGCCGTGGATGTACTGGCTGACCAACTCCTCGAGGTCGAGGCCCGATTCCGTGTCCCTGATCCTGTCGCCCGGCTTGAGCACGTCGCCGCCGCCGCCGGGCGAGAGCGAGATGAACTTCTCGCCGATGATGCCGCGCGTCTTGACCGACGCAAACGTGTCCGTATACAACGTGACCCCGTCGTGGATCGCCAGCGTGACCAACGCCTGGTCATCCTTCAGCTTGATCGCCTTGACCCGCCCGACCTCCACGCCGGCGATCTCCGTCGTCGCCCCGGGTTTCAAGCCGGTCACCGAGGTGAACACCGCATCCACCTCGTACAGGCCCCCGCCGATGATCTCCAGCCGGCCCAGCTTGATCGAGAGGTACCCCAGGCAGACGATGCCCACCAGCACGAAGACGCCGACGATCAGCTCCAGTTTGGCCCGTTCCATGTCCGTCCTCCGTCAGCCGTCAATCGCTTCACGTTCAGCGAGGAACGCTCTCCCTCGCCTCCGCCCCGACCGTGATGAATTCCAGGACCTCCGGATCGGTGGTGCGCTGGAATTCGGCCGACGGAGCCATGGCCGCGATCCGGCCGTCCTTGAGCATCGCCACCCAATCCGAAATCCCGAAGATCTCCGGAATCTCGTGACTGACCATGACCGCCGTGAAGCCGAACCGCCTGTGCGTCTCCAGGATCAGGTCGTGGATGGTCTTGGCCATGAGCGGATCCAGGCCGGTCGTCGGCTCGTCGAACAGGATGATCTCCGGCTCCATCACCAGGGCCCGGGCGAGACCGGCCCGCTTTTTCATCCCGCCGCTCAATTCGGCCGGGAACTTGTGCCCCATCCCGGCCAGCCCCACCTGCTCCAGCTTTTCCTCCACCCGGCGCCGGACCTCCCCGTCCGGAAGCCGGAGCTTCTCGCGCAGCGGGAAGGCCACGTTTTCGTAGACCGTCAGGGAGTCGAACAGGGCGGCGCCCTGGAACAGCATCGCGAACCGCTTGCGGACCTCGTTGAGCGCCCGGCCCCGCAGCCGCGAGATCTCCACGCTGTCCACCCACACCTCGCCGCGGTCCGGCTGCAGCAGCCCGATCATGTGCTTGAGCAGGACGCTCTTGCCCTCGCCGCTGCGGCCGATGATGGTCGTGAGCTTGCCGGCCGGGATGGCGAGGTCCACCCCGCGCAGCACCGGCTGGCCCCCCAAGGTCTTTTCGACTCCGACGAGTTTAATCACTGCAACCCACCCGTGATGAGCGATCGGTGACGGGTGATCGGCCAGAAACTCCCAGACTCAATTCCCTCAGGCGCACAACCCATCACTCATCACCCTGCACCCGTCACTATCCCTACAAGAGCACCGACGTCAGGAAATAGTCCCACACCAGGATCAACACCGAGGTCAGCACCACCGCTTCGGTCGTGGCGGTGCCCAACCCCTCCGCGCTCATCCTGGTGTAGTAGCCCTTGTAGCAGCAGACCCAACTGACGATCAGCCCGAAGCAGACCGACTTCAGGATCCCCCCGTAGACGTCCTTCCACTCCACCGAGGATTCCATCGAGCTCCAATAGGATCCGGGGTTCACGCCCAGCAGCTCCACGCCGACGAGATAGCCGCCGTAGATCCCCACGACGTCGAAGATCGCGACCAGCAGCGGCACCCCGATCAGCGACGCCACCACCTTCGGCGAGATGAGGTACTGAAGCGGGCTGATCGCCATCGTGTCCAGCGCGTCGATTTGCTCCGTGATCCGCATGATCCCGATTTCGGCGGTCATGGCGGAGCCGGCCCGGGCGGTGACCATGAGGGAGGCCAGCACGGGCCCCAACTCCCGAATCATGCTCAACGCGACGGCCGATCCCAGCGCCGCTTCGGCCCCGAATTTCCGGAGCGAGTAGTACCCCTGCAGGCCCAGCACCATGCCGGTGAAGGCCGCGGTCAGGATCACCACGAACGACGACTTGAACCCGATGAAGTGGAGCTGCTTGAGGATCTGAAAGGGCCGGAAGGGCGGCCGGGCGAGCCAGGCGAACGTCGCCAGCAGGAAGAGCAGCATCCGCCCCATTTCCTCGATGAGAAAGAGGGCCGTGCGACCGACGCGGGTCAAGGTGCGGGCCATCATCGGTTCCCTCTCGCGCGGCGGGCTCGCACGCCGACACTCCGGCCTTTACTGCGCATCCAGAAACGCTCCCCAAAAGCGGACCGTCCGCTCGGCGGCCAGTTCCGTCTGCCGGCGAAGCCGGGCGAGGCCCCCCAGGCTGGACGGCTGCAGCAGGCACTGCACGATCCCCGAGGTCCATCCCGCCGGACTCAGGAAGAGATTGAAGTCCAGCGGGAGGTCCTCATCCACAAGGTCCGACGCGGCGCGCACGACGAGGAACGGCACCCCGCGGGCCGCCGCCACCGCGCCGATCGCCGCGCTCTCCATGTCCAGCCCGACCGCGCCGGTTTCCGCCGCCACCCGGCGCTTCTCTTCCGCCCGCCAGACCACGCGGGGCGTCGTCACGAAGCGGCCGGCGCGGGCCGCCACGCCGGCGGCCCGCGCGGCGTCAACCGCAGCCGCGCGATAGGGAGCGGCGCAGGGCACCGCCTGATCGGAGGACGCGCCCGCCGCCCCGAGCGAAACAACCTCGGAGCCGATCAGCAGCTCGCCGACCTGGGAAGGGGCAAGGGCACAGGCGAAGCCGGCGGAGACGGCGAGATCCAGCGGCTGGCCGGCGAGCGCCTCGCGGGAGACCGTCCCGGACCTCACGGGTCCCACGCCCGTCCGCCAGAGGAACAGCCGGGAGTTTCCCCGTCGGCCGACCAGACAGCGGGTCCCGCCGACGTGCATGCGCCGCTCAACCACCACGGCCCGGCGAACCGCATCGCACTCCCACCTGGTCGCCGCAAAGACCCCAACCAGCTTCACGATCCCCCGCGTCTCACCGACTGGGAGCAGAAACCACGCTCACCGGCGCGGCCCGACGTCAGGCCCCGGGGGCCCGGCCGGCCTCGAATCGGAGGGCTCCGGACTCGCACGCGAGCCGACGCAGCTCGTCGGCCTTCGTTTGACCATGGGTCCGCATGTTGCGATACATGGCCAGCGCCCAGAGCGGGAAATACTGGCAGTACCAGTGGTACCGCAGGTAAAACACGCGCGGAAACCCCGTTCCCGTATGCTTGACCTCCTCCCAGGAGCCGTCGGCCTTCTGGTGGCGCAGGAGATAATTGACGCCCCGCACGACGCTGATGGAGTCCACCCCGCCCGCCGAGAGCAGGGCCAGCAGCGCCCAGGCGGTCTGGGACGGGGTGCTCTCGCCCTCGCCCGCCATGGCCTGGTCCGCGTAGGAGAGGCAGGACTCCCCCCACCCTCCGTCCGGGTTCTGCTTGGCCTCCAGCCAGGCCACGGCCCGCCGCACGAACGGCGCGGACATGTCCTCGCCGATGGCGCGCAAGCCCGCCAGCACCGACCAGGTTCCGTAGATGTAGTTGACGCCCCACCGTCCGTACCAACTGCCGTCGGCTTCCTGCTCCCGCCTGAGGAACTCCAGCGCCTTCACGGCCGCCGGGTGCGCCCGGTCGTAGCCGAGCGTGCCGAGGAGCTCCAGGCACCGACCGGCGAGGTCCGCCGTGCTCGGATCCAGGAGGGCCCGGTGGTCGGCGAACGGGATCAGGTTGAAGACCATGCGGTTGTTGTCCTTGTCGTAAGCGCCCCAGCCTCCGTCCGAGCCCTGCATGGCCATCACCCAACGGTAGCCGCGCTCGACCGCGCGCCGCTGGCGGGCTTGATCCGGCAGCCGCAGCTTGGCCAGGGCCATCAGCACCACCGCCGAGTCGTCCACGTCCGGATAGAACTCGTTCTCGAACTGAAAATACCAGCCTCCCGGCTCGGCCTGCGGCGCGGACACGACCCAGTCGCCCACGCGCGTCGTCTGCTTCGACAGCAGCCAGTCCGCGGCCCGCAGGAGGGCCGGATGCTCCTGGGACAGCCCGGCTTCCACCAGCGCGTTCACCAGCAACGACGTGTCCCAGACCGGCGAGAAGCAGGGCTGCAGATGCAGCCGCTCGGTCCGCCCCTGCCCGTCCTGGACGGTGTCGTACACCTCCAGCTCCTCGATCTCCTTGAGCGCCTTGACGACCAGGGGATGGTCGGCGGCGTGGCCCAGACACTTCAGGGCCACGATCGAGTTGGCCATCGCCGGATAGATGGCGCCCAGCCCGCCGGTCCCCTTCATGTGCTCCAGCAGCCAGTCGGCCGCCTTCCTGATCGCTATCGCGCGCAGGGTCCGAACGGGCACGCGGTCGTAGAGCTTGAGCACCCGGTCCAGATTGATGAAGAAGTTCTTCCAGGTGAACCCCATCCGCCAGGCGGGCACCCGGTCCTTCTTGAACGGCAGCTCCCGCCGGAACTGCACCGACTCGCGGGGCGTGACGTACAGCTCGGCAATCCCCTGTTCTTCGGGAATGCGGCACACCGGCCGATGCGTGAAGACGATCAGCAGCGGGATGAGCACGGCCCGCGACCAGTAGGACAGGGCGTAGAGGCTGAAGTAGAACCGCTTCGGCAGCAGGATGATCTCGGGCGGCATGCTGGGAATGCCGCGCCAGTCGTACTGGTCGAAGAGGGCCAGCGTGATCTTCGTGAAGACGTTGGCGTTGACGACGCCGCCCTTCGCGTGGATGGCCGCCCGGGCCCTGGCCATGTCCGGCTCGTCCGCCGACACGCCGGCCAGTTTGAGCGCGAAATAGGCTTTGACGGAGGCGCTGATCTCCGCCGGTCCGCCGTAGTAGATCGGCCAGCCGCCCTCGGGCAACTGTACGTCGCGCAGGTAGCGGACCGCCTTGCGCTCCCGTTCCGGATCCACCAGCCCCAGGAACCGGCGGAGCATCAGGTATTCGGAGGTCAGGGTCGTATCCGCTTCGAGCTCGGCAACCCAAAATCCTTCCTGCCGGTCCTGGCGGGCCAAGAACCAGGCCTGGCTCCGCCGGATCGCCTCGTCCACCGACTCCGGCTGGCCGAGCGCGGAGCCGGCCGAACGCCGCGGCGGCGCCTCCGGCTGGGGATTGTGCGCGACCAAACGCAGGGGGGGCGCCTGGACCGTCCGGCTCCGCTCTTTCGGAGCGGCGGCGAACAGGCTATCGGACAGACGGGTAATCAGGCTCTTGAGAAGCTTCATAACCGCCTGCTTGTCTCACCTGGGAACGAGCGAGGGAACCGAGGGGAGCCCACCCGGTCGCTCACGGGCGGGGATCATCTGGCTGGGACTGAACCAGTCCATGGAGGGGCGTTATAACAAAGCCCCGCCCCCCCTGTCAAGCGAGCGTCGCCGCAACCCATTGAACAATTGCCGTTTTTCGACGCATGGACGACGGGAGCCGCTAGGCCGGCTGAAGATCGGCCAGCCGGACCGAGACCAGCTTGGAGATGCCCGGCTCCTCCATCGTGACGCCGAAGAGCGAGTCGGCGATGGTCATCGTGCGCTTGTTGTGGGTGATGACCATGAACTGGGCGTCTTCGGCCAGCTCCTTGAGCACGCCCGTGAACCGGCCGATGTTCTCCTCGTCCAGGGGCGCGTCGATCTCGTCGAGCACGCAGAACGGCGTCGGCCGGATGAGGAAGCTCGCGAAGATGAGCGCCATGGCCGTCAGCGTTTTCTCGCCTCCGGACAGCATCGTGATGCTCTTGAGCCGCTTGCCGGGCGGCTGGGCCACGATGTCCACGCCCGGCTCCTCGCTCCCCTTCTGATCCGATTCCGGATTCGCCTCCGGCTCCGTGAGCACCAGCTCGGCCCGTCCGCCGGGGAAGAACCGGGCGAAGACCTCGCCGAATTTTTCCTGCAGCTCGTTGAAGGTCTCCACGAACATCTGCTTGGTCGTGCGGTTGATCTTCGCGATGATCTCCTTGAGCGAGCTGACCGAGAGGGTCAGGTCCTGCTCCTGCGCGGTCAGGAACCGGTGCCGCTCCTCCAGCTCGCGGTGCTCCTCGATCGCGGCCAGGTTGATCGGCCCCATTCGCTCCAGCCGCTCGCGGACCTTCTTCAGCCGTTCACGCAGCGCCTCCTCGACCTGGACCGGGGCCGTTCCTTCGCCGGAGTCCGCGGCCTCCGCGAGCTCGACCTGCTCCCCCGCCTCCTGCTCCAGCGCCCGGTCCAGGCTGAGCTGATAGGTGCCCGTCAGGGTGCTCTCGACGGTCGCCAACTGCGTCTTGACCTCGGCGCGGCGGACCTCCACCGCCGTGCGCGCGTCCCGGCTCGCAGACAAGGCCTCGCGCGCGGCGGCCAACTGCCGATCGAGGGCGCCGGCCCGCTCGGCATCCTGCGCGAGCGCCTCCTGCGCCGCGATCATCCGGGCCCGGACCAGATCCACGTGGCTCTCCAGCTCGCGGACCTTGGCTTCGTTGCGGACCCGTTCGGCCTCGCTCCGCCGTTCGGCTTCGCCCAACTCGCCGATCTGGCGCTCGAGCCCCTCCGCCCGGGCCTTGCGCTCCTCCTGCTCCCTGGCCAGCCGGACCAGGTCCGTTTCGCCGTGCTCTTTGCGGGAGCGGCATTCGGCGATCGCCAGGCGCGCCTCCATGACCTGCTGCTGCCGGGCCCGGCTCTCTTCTTCCATCGCCGCCAGCGCCCGGCCGAGCTCGGCGAGGGTCCCTTCCCGTTCGGTCCTTTCCGCCGTCAGGCGGGCCAACCGAGCCGCCCCCTCCCGGCTCTCCGTCTCGACCGCTTCCCGTTCCTCCTCGGTCATCCGCCGCTCAGTTTGAACCGTCTCGACCCGCCGGCCCAGTTCGGACACGTTGAGACCCAGCCTCGCCTCCTCCTTCGAGACGGCCAGAACCAGCCCTTCCGCCTCGCGGATGGCCTCGTCCAATCCCTGCAGGGTGGTCTTGCAGGCCGCCGCGGAGGCCGCCGCCAGCTCACGCTCCTTGCGACCGGCGTCGAGGGCCAGACGAAACTCCTCGAGCTGGGCCTCCAACGTCCGGATCTCGCGCCGGCGTTGGAGCAAGCCGGCCGTGGCTCCGCTCGATCCGCCCGTGATCACGCCCGCCGCGTCGAGCAGATCCCCGTCCATCGTCACCAGCAGGGGGCCGTGCGGAGCCGACCAGAGACCCCGCTCCCACAGTCCGAGCGCGACATCGAGGGACTCCACGACGATCACCTGCTCGAACAGGCAGGCCAGGACCTCCCGAGAGACGCCGTTCGCCTGAACGAGATCCAGGGCCCGGCCCTTCACTCCCCGCTCGCCCTTGATGCCCGGCCACCAGCTCGGCTCCGTTTCGGCCTGCGCGTCTCCGGTCCAGCGGGGGCGGAGGGGAACGAACGTGCCCCGTCCCAGGTCCTTCTGCTTGAGAAACGCGATGGCCTCGCGGGCCGGCGCGGCCCCGTCCACCAGCCAGGCCCGGACCTTCTCTCCCAGCGCCGCCTCGATCGCCCGCTCGTAGCCGGCCGGCACGGCCAGCCATTCGGCGACGGCGTCCCGCACGCCGACGCAGGCCCCCCGCAGCGACGTGGCCGGCTCCTCGCCCGTCCGGCCGTAGCCCATCTCTTCCCGGGCGACGCCCTGCAACGCCTGCAGGCGCGATTCCAGCGCGGCCAGCTCCTCCTGCTTCCGGCCGATCCGGTGATCCAGGTCGCGGAGCTGGTCCTCCAGCCGCAGCGCCTCCTGCTCGCACGCGGCCTGCTCACGCCTTTTTTCCTGGAGCCGACCCTCCCCCTCCTCGCGCCGGCGCACCGTTTCGTTCCATGCTTGCGACAGGGTCCGGTGCTGCGATTCGATCTCGGCCTGCTCCAGCGCCAGCCGCTCCGCGCGGCGGAGGGCCTCCTGCCGGCGGTGCTCCAAGCCTGCGATCGCGTTCTCCTCCCTGGTGGCCCGGACGGTGAGGTCCAGACTCTCCCGCCTGGCCTGCTCCGCCGCCTCCGCCGTCGAGGTGCGGCGCGCGGTCAACGCGGCCACCCCCGCTTCCAGGTCCGACAAGATCCGGGCCCGCTCTTGGAGATCGGTCTCGGCCTGGGCCAGGCGCTGGCGCAGTTCGGCCATGGCCGCGGTCACCTGCTCCCCCTCCGCCTGCAGCCGCGCGAGCTCTTCTCCCGCCTGGGCCCGCTGCCGCCCGTAGAGGTCCAGCCTGCCCCGCTCCACTTCGGCGGCGGTGAGCGCCTGCGCCCGCTCGCGCTCCACGCGGGCCAGCTCGTCCCGGACGCCGCCGAGGGACTGCTCCGCCTCGGCCATGCCCAGCTTCAGTTCTTCAAGCTGCCCGGTCAGCCGCGCCTGCTCGGCCATCTGCCCGGACTCCCTGACGTCCAGCTCGTCCAACTGGCCCTCGATTTCCGCCTGGCTCTGTCTGAGCGCGCGTCCCTCGCGCGCCAGCAACCGGACCTCCAGGGCCTTGGCCTCCTGCTGGAGGTTCTGGTAGGCCCGGGCCTGGCGGGCCTGCCGTTCCAGCGAGCCCAACTGCCGCTGGACCTCGGCGATGATGTCGCGCACCCGCAGGAGGTTCTGGTGGGTGGCGTCCAGCTTCCGGAGGGCTTCGGCCTTCTGCTTCTTGTAGCGGACGATCCCGGCGGTCTCCTCGATCAGCTCCCGCCGCTCCTGGGGGGACGCATTCAGAATCTGCTCGATGCGGTTCTGCTCGATGATCGTGTGCCCTTTGCTGCCGGCTCTCGTGTCGAGGAACAGGCTGCGGACGTCCTTGAGGCGGCAGGGGGTCTTGTTGATCAGGTATTCGCTGTCCCCGTTGCGGTACAGCCGGCGGGTGATCATGACTTCGTGGTAATCCTCCAGCGGGACCGGCAGGGGAGGCAGGCCCGCCAGCCTCTGCTGATCGAGCCCGCTCATGACCAGCGAGACCTCGGCCATGCCGAGCGGTTTGCGGGCCTCGGTCCCGTTGAAGATGACGTCCTCCATCCGCTCGCTCCGGAGCGTCTTGGTGCTCTGCTCGCCGAGCACCCAGAGGATGGCGTCCACGACGTTGCTCTTGCCCGAGCCGTTCGGCCCCACGATCGCCGTCACGCCCTGCGGGAACTCGATCTTGGCCTCGGCGAACGATTTGAACCCCGTCAGCTCCAAGGATTTGAGGTACATGCTCCTCCCTCTTGTCAAGGCTGAACGATCAACGCCGAACGAGGAAAGCGGAAGCGTTGAGTCATGAATTGAGTTTCGAGGCGCAACTCAAAACCGAAAACTCGCCACTCCTCGGGGGTGCTGGCGGCCCTTCTAACACAGTGACTTTGAAAAATCAAAGAAAAACACAGGATGAGGGGGGGCCCGGAAAGGATATCCACAACATCTGGGGGGACCTGGAACAGACCGGCTTGGCCGGTCCGGCTCGGAGCGGCGATCAGGCGGGGGTCTTGGAAGCGGATTTGATGGCCACCAGCTCCTTCGGCAGGAGGAACTCCACGTCCTCCTCGATCACGGTCACCTCTTCGACTTGCTCCGCGCCGTAATGCTTCTGGAGGTACTCGACGACCTCCGTGACCAGGACCTCCGGAGCCGATGCGCCGGCCGAGATCCCGACGCCCCTGGCGTGCTTCACCCAATCGGGGTTGATGTCCGCCGAGGAATCGATGAGGTACGAGGGAATCCCGCAGCGCTCGGCCAGCTCGCGCAACCGGTTCGAGTTGGAGCTGTTGGGCGAGCCGATCACGAGGATGACGTCCACCAGCTTGGCCAGCTCCTTCACCGCATTCTGACGGTTCTGCGTCGCGTAGCAGATGTCTTCCTGGTGGGGTCCCTTGATGCCGGGAAAGCGGCGGTGCAGGGCCTCCACGATGTCGCGGCACTCGTCCACGCTGAGCGTCGTCTGGGTGACGTACGAGAGGTGGCGGGTGCTCTCGACCACCAGCGTCTCCACGTCCTTGACCGAGGACACCAGATGGAACTTGTCCGGCACCTGCCCCAGGGTCCCGATCACCTCGGGATGGCCGGCGTGCCCGATCAGGATAAGCTCGTACCCCTGGGTGTGATCGCGGTTGACCTCGTTGTGGACCTTGATCACGAGAGGACAGGTGGCGTCGATCACCTTCAGCTTCCGCCGATTGGCCTCCGCCCAGACTTCCTTCGCCACGCCGTGCGCGCTGAAGATGACGATGGCCCCGTCCGGCACCTCGTTGAGCTCCTCCACGAATACCGCGCCCTTCTGGCGCAGCGAGTTCACGACGTGCCGGCTGTGCACGATCTCGTGCCGCACGTAGATCGGGGCGCCGTAGAGCGTCAGCGAGAGCTCGACGATCTCGATCGCCCGGTCCACGCCGGCACAAAATCCGCGGGGGCTCGCGAGGTAGATTTTCATGGTTTCGCCCGTGAGTAAGAAGCTCTCGGCAGTCAGCTTTCAGCGATCGGCCCGGTCCGAAAAGCCGATGACACCTTACGGCAGAACGGCCCTCGGCGTCAACTGATAAACCGCAGCCGGCCCACACTTGACAGCCCCTCACCGCCCCTATAGGCTGTTCTCCCAAGATGGGCGGGGCCGCCGGCAAGAAAATCCTGATCGTCGAAGACGAAAAGGACATCCTCGAGCTGGTCAAGCTGTACCTGGAAAAGGAAGGGTACCGCACCTGCACCGCCGTCACCGGCTTGGACGGCCTCAAGCTGGTCCGATCCGAGCGCCCCGACCTGGTCGTCCTGGACCTGATGCTGGCCGAGATGGACGGCCTGGAGGTCTGCAAGAGGATCCGGGCCGACCCGCAGACCGCCATGATCCCGATCATCATGCTGACCGCCAAGGCCGAGGAGTCGGATCGCGTCATCGGGTTGGAGCTCGGTGCCGACGACTACGTCACCAAGCCCTTCAGCCCGAAGGAGCTCGCGGCCCGCGTGAAAGCCCTGTTCCGCCGGCTCGAGCGCAAATCCGACGAGGTCTCGCGCTACGCCTACGGCCCGCTCGTCATGGATCTCGCGCGCCACGAGGTGCGCGTGGACGGACAGGACGTGCCGCTGACGGCCAAGGAGTTCGGGCTGCTCGAACACCTGCTGCGCAATCCCGGCCGCGTGATGACCCGGGACGTGCTCCTGAACTCCGTCTGGGGGTACGACTACTACGGCACGACGCGCACGGTGGACGTGCACATCCGGCGCCTGAAGCAGAAGATCCCGATGCTCGACGACGCGATCGTCTCGGTCAAGTCCCTCGGATACAAACTGAAAGAGCGTGACGGGTGACGCGTGATGCGTGACAGGGAAAAAACTCGGCGGTTGCCCCGTCTCTTTTCATCGTACCTGCCACCCGTCGCCTGTCACGTGTCACCATTTCCATGAACGTCTCGATCCGGTGGAAAGTCACCCTCGGGGCCCTGCTCGCCGTCACGCTGGGGCTGGCCGCGGCCGGGTGGCTGACCCTCCGTTCGATCGAGCGGATCGAGGTGGACCGTCTCACCGAGACCCTGGAGACCCGGACCGGCCTGGCCTCCTTCGCCCTCCAGCCCCTGCTCCGCCAACCGCCCCCTTCGGCTCCCGTCCAAGCGCAGGCAGCCCGTGCAACCCTCCAGAGCGCGGTCGAGGACATCGGCCGGCGCGCGGTCGCGCGAGTCACGGTCATCGGCTCCGACGGCACGGTGCTGGCCGACAGCGCGACCCCGCTCGCCGGGCTCCCGCGGCTCGAGAACCACGCGACCCGCCCGGAGGTCGCGCAGGCCCTGACCACGGGGCGCAGCACCGCCATCCGGCTGAGCGAGACGACCGGCCAGCGGATGCTTTATCTCGCCCGTCGGCTCGCCCCGCCGGACGTCCGGGCGACCACGGTCGTCCGGCTCGCCCTGCCGCTGACGCTGATCGACGCCGAGATCCGCGAGCTTCAGCGGACCCTGGGGCTGGCCCTCGGCTTGGCCTTCGCCGTGTCGGTCGCCGTCAGCATCCTGCTCGCCCGGAGCCTGACCCGCCCGCTGTCCGACATGGTGGCCGTCGCCAGGCAACTGGCCGGCGGCTCGCTCAGCCGGCGCATCCGGTTCACCTCGCACGACGAGGCGGGCGAGCTGGCCACTGCCCTCAACCAGATGGCGGACCAGCTCGAAGCCAAGATTCGGGAAATCTCGGAAGACCGGGCGCAGCTCCGCGCCATGCTCACCTCGATGGTGGAGGGGGTCATGGTCCTGGACTGCCGCGGCATCGTCCTGCAGATGAATCCGACGCTCGAGCGGATGTTCGGGGTGCAGGGGATCAAGGCGCAGGGCCGGACGCACCGGGAGGTCATCCGGCACCACGAGCTGAACGAGTTCACCCAGATGGTCCTGGAGACGAGGCGAAACCGCAGCGGGGAGATCACGATCGCGCCCAGCGGGCGGACGTTGAAGGTCGAGGCGTCGGTCGCGGACGGCCAGCGTGAATCGGAGGCTTGCGCCGTGCTCGTGTTCCACGACATCACCGCTCTGCGGCGGCTGGAGCAGGTGCGGAAGGATTTCGTCGCGAACGTCTCGCACGAGCTGCGCACCCCGCTGACTTCGATCAAGGGCTACGTCGAGGCGCTGCTGGACGGGGGCAAGGACGATCCCGAAGTGGCGGCGCGCTTTCTGGACATCATCCTCAAGCAAAGCGACCGGCTCAACCTCATCCTGGAGGACCTGCTCCAATTGTCGCAGATCGAGTCCGGCGAGGTCTCGTTCAAGCGTGATCCGGTCCGCCTCAGGACGGTCGTGGACCGCACCTTGGCCCTGATCAAGCCGCTGGCGGACAAGAAGGGGCACGCGTTGAACGTGGAGATCCCCGCCGACCTTCCGCCGGTCCTCGGCGACGAGGACCGGCTCGCGCAGGTCATGACCAACCTGCTCGACAACGCGGTCAAGTACACGCCGCCGAACGGATCCATCGAGATCGGAGCCCGTTTCCTGCCCGATCGATCGGGGAACGGCGCCGACCTGATCGAATGTAGCGTCACCGATACCGGCATCGGCATTCCCGAGCCGGACCGGCCCCGCGTGTTCGAGCGTTTCTACCGGGTGGACAAGGCGCGGTCGCGCGAGCTGGGAGGCACGGGCCTGGGCTTGGCCATCGTCAAGCACATCGTGGAAGGACACGGAGGGCGGGTCTGGGTCGAAGGCAACAGTCCGATCGGCAGCCGGTTCGTCGTGCGGCTTCCGGCCGCCAAGGAGCCGACCGGCCATCCTGCGTCGGCGTGACCGCGTCCGAGGCCCCGTTCAGCTTCCGAGCCGAGAAAGCCCCGCATAGATCAGCGCCGCCAACAGGCCCGCTCCCGGCAGCGTGAAGATCCAGGCGTAGAGGATGCGGGCCGTCACCCCCCACCGGACCGCGGACAACCGCTTGACGATCCCCACCCCCATGACCGAAGAGGTGATCGTGTGGGTGGTGCTGACCGGCAGGCCCAGGGACGCCGTCGCCAGGAGCACCGTCGCGGCCCCGGTCTCGGCCGCAAAGCCGTGGACCGGCTCGATTTTCAGGATGCGCATGCCGAGCGTGCGGACGATCCGCCACCCTCCGATGCCGGTCCCGAGCCCCATGGCCACGGCGCAGGCGACGATCACCCAGGTCGGCACCTCGGCGCTCGGAATCAGCCCGGCGGAGAGCAGCGCCAGCGTGATGATCCCCATGGCCTTCTGGGCGTCGTTGGCCCCGTGGCTGAAGGCCATGAAGCTGGCCGACAGGAGCTGCAGCCGGCCGAACAGTTTCGTGGCGAAATGCCGCGTGGCCCGGAAGAACAGCCGGGTGATCAGCACCATGATGACCAGGCCGATCAGGAGCCCGAACAGCGGCGAGATCACCAAGGCCTCGAGCACGGACCGCAACCCGCTCAGCTTGACGACCGCCCAGCCGCCGTGGGTCAGGGCGGCGCCGACCAGTCCCCCGATCAGGGCGTGCGACGAGCTGGTGGGGAGCCCGAGCATCAGCGTGAACAGGTTCCAGACGATCGCTCCGCCCAAGGCGGAGGCCACCGTCGCCTGCGTGATCGCCGCCGGCTCGACGATCCCGGCTCCGATCGTCTTGGCGACCGCGGTGGACAGGAACGCCCCGGCCACGTTCAGCAGTCCGGCCAGCGCCACCGCACCCAGGGGACTCAGGACCCGGGTGGAGACCACGGTCGCGATCGCGTTCGCGCTGTCGTGCCAGCCGTTCGTGAAGTCGAACAGGAGGGCCAGCGCGACGACCACGATGAGCATACCGCTCAGATCAAACATGCGGTCCCGTGATGGGTGATCGGTGATGAGTGCTAGAGAATGGACGATGAGTCATGCGTAACGAGTTATGAGAGGCGGGCTTCTTACACCGATCACTCATCACTTGTCACCCATCACCCGTCGCGTTTCGGCTAGACGTGCTTGAGCGCGATGCGCTCCAGGATGTTGGCGACGTCCTCGCACCGGTCGGTCCCGTCCTCGAAGTTCTCGTAGATTTCCTTCCACTTGATGACTTCGATGGGATCCTTCTCCCGCTCGAAGAGGGTCGAGATCGCGTCCCGCGTGACCCGGTCCGCCTCGTTTTCCAGGCTGTTCACCTGCACGCAGTACTGGCTGAGATCGGCGTGGGGCTGGCCGAGCCGGTCTACGCCGGCCCCGACGGCGACCGTCGCCTGGTACAGGATGTTCGCCAGCTTGACCGCCGTCTCGGTCGGCCTCGTCACCTTGAACACGACGAACCGGTCGGCCACCGCTTCGGCCAGATCCAGAATGTCGTCGATCGCGCTGGCTAGGTCGTGGATGTCCTCCCGGTCGATCGGCGTGATGAAAGTCTGGTTGAGGCGCCGCACGATGTCGTGAGTGAGGTCGTCACCGACGTGCTCGACCTGCTTGATCTTGCGGGCTTGCTCCGCCGGGTTCTGGAAATTTTCCATCATGTCCTTGAGCAGGCGGCATCCCTCGATCATGTTGTGGGCGGCCTTGGTAAACAGCTCGAAAAACGCCGGCTCTCTCGGAATCAGACCGAACATCGCAGCCATACTCCCTCGCCTCCCCTCAACCCACCCAGGCCGTCACACGACCCTCCGAACGCACCGGTCCCCAGCGATCACGCCGCAGGCCCCGCAGCGCCATTCCGCCACCGGATCAGCGCCGCCGCCCAGGTCAGCCCGCCGCCGAACGTGCCGAGGAGCACGAGGTCTCCGTCGTGCAGCCGCCCCTCCCGGACGGCCCGATCCAGCGCGATGGGCAGCGAGGCCGACGACGTGTTGCCGGTGGTCTCAATCGTCGAGTACAGCTTCTCGCGGGGAAGGCCCAGCCGCCGGCCGAGCGAGGCCAGCAGCCGGCCGTTGGCCTGGTGGAACACGGCCTGGCTCACGTCCTCCAGACGGAGTCCGTGCTCCTTCAAGAGGTCCGTGACCGCGGCGGCCAGCCGGTGGACCGCCAGCCGGAAGAGCGGCCCCCCCCGCATGTGAATCGTGTGGAGCCGGGCCCGGACGGTCTGCGCCGTGGCCGGTCGGCGAGAGCCGCCGGCCGGCACCGCGATCAAGTCGTGGCGCGCCCCCTCCGCAGAGAGGTGAATCCCCATGATCCCCGCCGCATGGTCTCCCTCGACCTGCTCTCCAACCACCACCGCCGCCCCGGCCCCGTCCCCGAAGAGAATCGCGGTCGCGTCATCCTGCAGGTTCAAGAACCGGGACTTGATCTCCGCCGCCACGACCAGGCACTGGCGAAACCGGCCGCTCCGGATCAGCCGGTCCGCCGCCGACAGCCCGTAGAGGAAGCCGGAGCAGGACGCAGACAGATCGAACGCCGCGGCTTTCGCGGCCTTCAGATTCCGCTGGAGGAGGCAGGCCGTCGAGGGAAGCCCGAGGTCCGGCGAGGTCGTGGACACGATGACGGCTTCGATCGAAGAAGGGCTCAGGCCGGCGGCCTCGCACGCGCGCCGGGCCGCCTCCTCGGCCAGACCGGAGGTCGCCTGCCCTTCCTCAGCCCAGTGGCGAGCCCTGATGCCGGTCCGCCGGCAGACCGCCTCTGGGCCGAGCCTGAGATGCGGGCTGACCTCCTCGTTGGTCACGCGGCGAGCGGGAAGATACGAGCCGGTTCCGGCAATGCGGCTGCGCAACACAGTCTCTTTTACTTCCTCCGAACGAGCCCTTGGGACTTTCGTATTAGGCGGCGCCGTTACGCCGGGATGTCCGGGGCATCACATCCGTGCAAATTTCGGGCGCCACAGGACAAACGCGTCGGCGAGATTATAGGGTGCCCTCCGAAACGCGTCAATGAAGGAACAGCGGCTGCTTCTAACCCCAAAGTAACATTGCATTTCTACACGTGATTTGTTACCGTGGGCCGGGCTTCTCATCACGGACGGGCCGGGCTTCTTCGCCATGGAAGGGTTTCTATGCAGGATTTCACCAGCCGGCGTCTGACGGCGCGGCTCATGCTGCTGGCCGTGGCGCTGCTCATCACCGTCGGCGGCTGCTCGACCGGCAAGAAGCAGGCGGCCGCCGACAAATCAAAATCCTTGAGCGGGACGGACGAGCAGATCTTCATCGGCGACACGATCGAGAAGAACTACGATCCGAACGTGATCATGAAGCGGGCCGAGGCCTTCTTCGAAAAGGAAGACTACGCCGAGGCCGTCATCGAATACCAGCACTTCCTGGACCTCCACCACATCCACGTCCTGGCCCCCTACGCCCAGTTCAGGCTCGGGGACAGCCACTTCAGGATGGCCAAATCCATCGATCGCGATCCGGAGCCGATCCACAAGGCGAAGGCGGCGTTCGAGAAGCTGCTCAAGGAATGGCCGGGCAGCCGCTACCAGAGCGACGCGATCGAGAAGATCCACGCCTGCCAAGAGCTCCTGGCCCAGGCGTCCATGTTCGTGGGGCACTTCTACTTCCGCAGAGCGTCGTACCTGGCCGCGGCCTACCGGTTCGAGTCCGTGTACGAGAACTACCCGGACATGCCGCAAGTGGCGCCGGAAGCCCTGTACTACCTGGCCATGGCGTACAAGGAGATGGGCGCGGACGACTGGGTGCAGGAAAAACTGACGCTGCTCGCGGAACGCTATCCCAGCAGCCCGTTCAACACCAGCGGCCATAGGATCCTGGCCGCATTGAGGGCCAAGCACCCGGAGACGATGGTCGCACTCGCCAACGGAGGACAGAACGGGGACGCTCCGGCCTCCGCGCCGGGCCCGGCCCCTCTCGAACCGCAAACGGTCGGCCTCGCCGGCCAGCCCTCCTTCCCTTCCCTCCCCTCCCTCACGCCGGTCACCGGCCAGGCCGCGGCCTCGCTGGGTCCGCAGGCCACGCTCTGCCGCCTCGGGTCGTGGTGCTGAAGGGGGAAGACGTTCTCCGTTCTCAGCACTCCCGGCCCAGACAACGTCGAACAACGGAAGCGCGTCGCTCCCTCACGTTTCCGTTTCTTCACCGAAAACTGACAACTGAAAACTGACGACCGATTGCTGCTTATCGAAAGGAAAGCGTCTCTTTGAGCAGCTCGCGGAAGGAGGCCTTCACGACCCCCCGCGCCTTGCGGAAGAAGGACTGGTAGGTTTCCCGTCCCCGGAGCACTTCGTAATAGAGGTTGATCACCTCCTGGTACCGGTTCATCAGCCGGTGGCAGAGACGGGGAAAGGTGTAGACGATCCGGGCGACCCGCGAAGCCACCCGGAACTCGGCGTAGATCTCGCGCTGCACGGCCAGCTCGTAATCCAGCAGGCTTCGGCGGCGATCGTGGAACGTCCCCAGGACGCTGGCCGCCGCGATCTGCCCCGACCGCACGGCGTAGTAGATCCCTTCGCCGAACAGCGGATCCACCAGATGCCCCGCGTCCCCCACCAGCAGCGCGCGGTGGCGGACGAGGCCGCAGGCGGTCCCGGCCGAGCTGGCGCTGAACAGCGGCAGCGGGTGCCCGCAGGGCCTGGGCACCGTCATGGAGCCCAGCTTCTTTTCGTCCCGCACGAACCGGTCGAAGACGTCCTTGGGGCTGGCGGGCTTCCCGCGGAACTCCGCCACGCCGATCGAGAGGCGCTCCTGTTTCGGAAAAATCCAGGCGTAGCCGCGGGCCGTCGCGCCCAGGTCGATGAGCACCTTGCCTTCGCCGGGATAGGGAGCGGCCTTGCCGATCCCGAGCTCGCTCTCGAGGGTCGGCATCCGGTGCAGGCGCCGGTTCGGAAAGAGCCGCTGGGCCACGATGCTGTTGGCGCCGTCCGCGCCGATCAGGACCTTCGTGCGATAGCGCCCCCGGTCGGTGATGACCTCGATCCCGTCCTCGAGCTGGACGAAGCCGAGCGCCTGCTCGTCCTCGTGCACCTCGGTCCCCGCCCCTCGGGCCTTCTCGACCAGATGGTAGTCGAACCGGTCGCGCATCACCATGTAGGCGATCGGCGTCGCGGATTCGATCAAAAAGGAGTCCTGCCCCCCGTAGGTGAACTGCACGCCGTAGACCGTGTGCTCGACCACCGACTTGAAGTCGGCGTCCAGGATGTTGTCGATCCGCACCGAGAGACCGCCCCCGCAGACCTTGTACCGGGGATGGGCCTGCTTCTCGATGCCGAGCACCGCCATGCCGGCGCGGCTCAGCTCGTAGGCGGCGGTAGCGCCGGCCGGGCCCATGCCGACGATCAGCACGTCGTAGGATTTCGTGTCGGGCAGGGTCTGCATATGACGAAGAGTTCTCGGTGATCAGTTCTCAGTGATCGGCTCTCAGAAACTGATGACTGAGCGCTGACAACTGACCACTTACTACTGGCCAACATACCAGCCGATCCCGTACCGTTCCAGAAAACTCGTGATCAGCGTGAGCGAGTTCGCGTAGATCATCACGCCGACCATCACCAGGAAGGCCCCGCTCACGGCCGAGACGCCCCACAGGTAGGCGCGCACCTGCTTGAAGTAGCCCAGAAAGCGGTCCACGCCCAGGGCGGTGGCGAACAGGGGGAGTCCCAACCCGAGCGAATAGGCCGTCAGGAGGGCGACCCCGTCCAGCAGGGAGTCCTTCGTGCTCGCGTACAGGAGGATCGTCCCCAGCACGGGGCCCACGCAGGGGGTCCAGCCGGCCGCGAAGGCGACGCCGATCAGAAACGAGCCGAGGTAGCCGGCGGGACGGCTCTGGAAATGCATCCGCCTCTCGGTGGCCAGGAAGTTCAGCTTCAGCACGCCCAGGAGGTAGAGCCCGAACACGATGATCAGGACGCCTCCGAACTTCCGGAGATAGTCCTGGTAGCTGATCAGGAGCTGCCCGATGAGCGTCGCCGAGGCGCCGAACCCGATGAAGACGGCGGAGAAGCCGGCGATGAAGAGCAGCGAGTTGAAGAGGATCGCGGTCCGGAACCGCTGCCGGGCGGCCGCGTCGGCCAGTTGATCGAGCGACAGCCCCGTGATGTAGGAGACGTAGGACGGCACCAGCGGCAGCACGCAGGGGGACACGAAGGACAGGAGCCCCGCGGAGAAGGCCGCCACCAGGGAAATCTGCTGGATCGAGTCGCCCACGGCTACCGCGCCTTCACCAACGTCTTGATGAGCTGCCGGCCTTCGGGGGTCTGCCAGTTCCGCGCCCCGAAGATGCGGTGGGTGATGATGCCGCGCCGGTCCACGAGGAACGTCATCGGCAGCGTCCTCGCCCCGTACGCCACCCCGACGCGGAACTCCGAGTCGTGCAGGATCGGGAAGGTCAGGCCCAGCTCGTCCCGGAAGGGCCGGGTCACGGCCGCCCCCTGCTGATCGGTGGAGACGGCCAGGATCTCGAAGTCCTTGCGGCTGAACTCCCGATAGAGCGCTTCCATGCCCGGCATCTCCACCCGGCACGGCCCGCACCAGGTCGCCCAGAAGTTCACCAGCACCACCCTGCCGCGGTAGCTCGCGAGGGTCACGGAACGGCCCTCCAGATCGCGGAGCTGAAAGTTCGGGGCTTCCGCCCCCACCCGGACGCCGCCCCGCTCCTGCACCGGCACGGGAAAAGAGCCCGTCTCGGCGGGCTCGGGGCGGGCGGGTGAAATAGGCGCGGCCGCCGCGTCCAGGTGGCCGGACGCGGGATCGCAGGCGAGCCAGGCCGGCAGAAGCAGCCCCGGCAGCAGGAGCCCCATGCGTCCCCAATCACAGCCCATGCGTCCGATCCTTCCCGTCCGTTACGTGGCCGGAGGAGCGGCCTGCGCGGACTTGGCCTCGCCCTTGAGCAGCGACGTGATGACCTGCAGGTTGTCGAGCAGGGTCCAGTCGCGCGGGCCGATCACCTTTTCCCGGAGCACGCCCTGCCCGTCGATGATGTAGGTCTCCGGGACACCCATGAGCTTGTACCGTTTGTCCGTCTGCCCCCAGGAGTCCACCAGGATCGGAAAGGTCAGGTTCAGGCTCTTCACGAACGGCGGGATGTCTTTCTTGGTCGTCACCCGGTCGATGCTGACCGCCAGGACGACCAGCCCGTCCCGCTCGAAGTTCTTGTGGAGCACCTCCATGGACGGCATCTCTTCCCGGCAGGGCTTGCACCAGGTCGCCCAGAAGTTGAGGAACACCACCTTGCCCCGGAAGTCCGAGAGGCGCACCGGCTTCTCGTCCAGATTGGGCAGCTCGAAGTCCGGTGCCTCCTTCCCGACCGTGAGCGGCTCGTACTTGCTGCTCTGCAGCCACACGACCCCGAACGCCAACGCCAGGATGGCCACGGAGACGACCGTGATTTTCAGCCGGGAGGCGGCTCCCGGCGGCGCCTGCGCGGCTTGGTTTGTGAGTGACTCTTCAGCCATCGCAAAAATCCATCGCACTACAGGATGCTCAAAATGGCCATCCAACGAGGCCGCAGGAATGCGAGGACCCCGAGGCGTACTGGGAGAAAGTACGTTGAGGGGTTCGAGCGACCGAGAACAAAGTTGGGGGCCATTGTCAGCATCCTGCTACGCGTAGGCGTGCAAGCCGGACAAGAGGAAATTCACGCCCCAGAAGCAGAAGACGACCATCAGGAAGCCGAACACGGCGTAGATGGCCGCGCGCCGGCCCTCCCAGCCGTGGGTCATCCGCGCGTGGATGTAGGCCCCGTAGATCAGCCAGACGATCAGGGACCAGGTCTCCTTCGGGTCCCAGCTCCAGTAGCCGCCCCAGGCGTAGTTGGCCCACATCGCGCCCAGGATGATGCCGAAAGCCAGCAGCGGGAAGCCCACCATGATCGCCTTGTAGCCCAGCTCGTCAATCGTCTCCAGGTCCGGGAAGGACGCGACGATGCCGGTCCGCTTGCCCCGGCGCTCGGCCCGCTCCTTGAGGAGGTACATGAGCCCCAGCCCGCCGGCCATCGCGAAGGCCGCGTAGCTCGTGAGCGTCACCGACACGTGGATGTAGATCCAGTAGCTGTTCAAGGCCGGCACCAGCGGCTCCGCCGTCTGGTACCGGTACGGGAGCAGCGAGGCGGCCCCCATCGCGATGAACCCGATCCCGACGACGAAGGCCCCGATGGCCTTGATGCGGTAGCGGAGCTCCAGCAGCACGTAGCCCAGGATGATGGCCCAGGCGACGTAGGCCATGGCTTCGAACTGGTTGGACCAGGGGGCGAACGTGCCCGAGTGCTCCATGCGCTCCCAGGCGCGCGTGAACAGCGCCAGCGTGTTGACCACCCAGCCGAAGACGGTCACGATCGTCGCCACCTGCCCGATCTGCGCAGCCCAGCCGCTGTCCCCCTCCGCCATCCCGCTCGGATGGCCGGCCGGCGCCAGTTGCATCGCCGGCCGCCGGGCCACCAGGTAGCTCACGTAGAGGACCAGGGCCGCCAGGTACAGCCAGAAGGTCATGTCGAACAAAAAGAGGGAACGCAACATAATGCCTCCGATCTGGCGAGGGGCACGGGGGTGGGGGCGAGAGGAGGTCCGTCCGATACCTCTGGCCTCTGGCCCCTTGCCTCTAGCTCCTAGCCATCACGCGTTTATCGTCCTGATTTTTTCCGTCAGCTTGCGGAACTCCTTCTGGAAATCGATCTGGCTCTTGTGGGTGTTGCCCCCGAGGTGGACCGTCACGCCCGCGTCCGTCGGCACCACCTTGGCCCAGAGCCGCCGGTGGTAGATGAACGAGGAGAGGGTGATCCCGACGACGATCATCGTCGAGCCGATCCACACGACGTTCACGCCCGGGTCCTTGGTGATCTGCAGCCCCGTGAACTTCTTCGGCTGGTAGCCGACCAGCTCGAACCGGTACTTGGAGCCCTGGATCTCGAAGAGGTCCGGATAGTGGTAGAAGATCCAGGGGCTCGCCTGCATCGTCGCCGCCGCGGACCGGCCCTTGGGCGCCGCCTGCTCCGTGATCGCCAGGCGGATCGCCGGGTTGGCGTGCTCGACGGTCTTGGAGTAGACCTTCTTCTCCGCGGAATTGAACCCGAAGTCGGCGACGAAGTCGGTGACGGCCAGCTTCAGCCCGAGGTTGTCGAGCCGGGCTTCCTTCTGCCATTCCAGATCCACCGTCCCGACGATCTTGTCCGTGTCCTTCTCCTTGATGTTCAGGCGGGCCACCTCGACCCGGTCCCACGCGTCCCCGTAGCTGGACTGGTAGAACCAGATCCCCTTATGCACGAGCGGGTCGTTCACCGTGATCGTCTTGGTCGTGACCGGCTTGTCGTTCTCGATCACGGTCAGCGTGCTGTTGTAGGACTTGACCGAGCCGTTCTCGTGGTAGTCGATCCAGAACTTGTCGATGCGCAGGTCGAAGTTGCCCTTCGGGATGTGGTAAGTCTGGCCCTCCAGGCAGACGCCGAATTCCTGGAAGCCCCAGTAGCTGCCGATCAGCCCGCCCAGCACGATCACGGTCGCGCTCAGGTGGGCCATGTGGGCCCCCACGCGGCCCATGATGCCCTTCGTCGCGTAGAGGGTCGCCCCGTCCGCCTCGTTCTTGGCCAGCACCCGGTAGCCCTTCTCGGCCAGCAGCTCGACGAGGCCCTCGGCCACCCGCTCCTTGCTGCCGGCCACCGGAACCTCGACCGTCTGCTTCATCCCCTTGATGAAGGGCAGGGACACGTTGACCTTGTCCTGCCGCATCGAGCGCCAGATCGCGGGGAAGCGTTTGTAGAAGCAGGTCAGGGAGTTGATGCAGAGCAGCGCGAGGAGGCTCGTGAACCACCAGGTGTGGTAGACGTCGGTGAAGCCCAGGCGGAGGAACCAGCGGTAGGCCTCCTCCCCGTACTCCTTGATATAGACGTCGGGGCGCTCATTCTGTTGGATCACGGTCCCGATGGTCGCCGTGATGGCCAGGACGATGAAGAGGAACATGGCGAGCTTGATGGAGGCGAACAGCTCGGCCAGCTCGGCGGAGATCTCCTCCCACCCCAAGCTCGGCGAGGACTTGCGCGCCGCCTCCGGCTCGACCGCCACCGGACGTTCCCCGTTCATCGAGATGGACGCCTCTTCCCTCCGTGTTCCCCCCGGCCGCCGGCGGGCGGGAGTGGAAACACGGGGCCCGGAAAATCCGTTACAAGTTGGCGAGAATCCAAGTCTGATTGGCCGAGTGGTTTGCGCTGTGCCGGTCGGCTGTTCCTTCCCCAAGGACTTGGGGAAAAATCCGACCAAGCCCGCGGAAAGCAAGCTATCTTACAGGCCGCGTCCGAACAGTGTCAAGCAACGGACGAGGCCGAAAGGCGGGCCCGCAGCGGGGACTTTCCTCGTTGACAAATCAGGGGTTCTGGGTTACAACCATGCACCGAACGAGTGGCCGATCAGGCGCCGCGCCGCCGTCCGCGACCGGGTGCGTGACCGGAGGGGTGATGGACGCGCGGCAATTCCCGCCACGGCGTGGATCACGATCCCATCCAGTTGTGAGGAGACTATGAGCCGGAACAACTATCTCTTTACGTCCGAATCCGTCACGGAAGGGCACCCGGACAAGATCGCGGACCAGATCTCCGACGGCATTCTGGACGCCATCATCGCCAAGGACAAACACTGCCGGGTGGCCTGCGAGACCATCCTGACCACCGGCATCGCCTTCGTCGCCGGCGAGATCTCCACCAAGGCCTACGTGGAGATTCCCGACATCATCCGCGACGTGATCAAGGGCGTGGGCTACACGGACGCCTCCTGGGGCTTCGACTACCACACCTGCTCGGTCCTCACCTCGATCCACCAGCAGTCCTCCGACATCGCGATGGGCGTGGACACGGGCGGCGCGGGCGACCAGGGCCTCATGTTCGGCTACGCCTCGAACGAGACGGCGGAGCTCATGCCGATGCCGATCGTCCTGGCCCACCGGCTCACCAGGCGGCTGGCCGAGGTCCGGAAGAAGAACATCCTCCCCTGGGTGCGCCCGGACGGCAAGTCGCAGGTGACGGTCGAGTACCGGGACGGGAAGCCCGTCCGCATCGACACGATCGTGGTCTCCACCCAGCACAGCCCGGACGTGCCCAACAAGAAGATCGAGCGGGACGTCCTGGAATACGTGATCAAGCCGGTCATGCCCAAGGCCCTCTACGACCCGACGAGCGTCAAGCACTACATCAACCCGACCGGCCGGTTCGTGACCGGCGGCCCGATGGGCGACACGGGCCTCACCGGCCGCAAGATCATCGTGGACACCTACGGCGGCGTGGGCAGCCACGGCGGCGGGGCCTTCTCGGGGAAGGACCCGAGCAAGGTGGACCGGTCGGCCTCCTACATGGCCCGGTACATCGCCAAGAACATCGTGGCCGCGGGCCTGGCGGACAAGTGCGAGATCCAGCTCGCCTACGCGATCGGCGTGCCCGATCCCGTGTCCATCCTGATCCACGCGAAGGACACGGAGAAGGTGCCCATCGAGCTGATCGACAAGCTCGTGCGCAGGCACTTCCCGATGACCCCGCGCGGGATCATCGAGCACCTGAAGCTCCGGCGCCCGATCTACAAGCAGACGGCCGCCTACGGGCACTTCGGCCGGAACGAGCCGGGGTTCACCTGGGAGAAGACCGACAAGGCCAAGGTGCTGCGCCGGGAAGCCGGCCTGTAAAATCCGGCTGAATGTAAAAAGGGGGCGGTAGTTACCGCCCCCTTTTTTCTGGCATTCAGCCCTCAAGAGCGTATGGCCGATAGCGTATGGCTTATAGTCGGAACAGTCGGTCAAGAATCACTCCTGCCATAGGCTATCAGCGATAAACTCTTGTTCGTGCCATAAGCTATCAACCATACGCCATCAGCTCTTCTGAAGGAGGAAAGAGTGGATTACGACGTGAAAGACATCCGGCTGGCGGACCAGGGACGGTTGAAGATCGAGTGGGCGGAGGCCACCATGCCGGTGCTCCGGCTCATCAAGAAGCGGTTCCAGAAGGAGCAGCCGCTCCGCGGCGTCCGGATCGCCGCCTGCCTGCACGTGACGACCGAGACGGCCAACCTGGCCAAGACGCTGAAGGCCGGCGGGGCCGAGGTCCGGCTCTGCGCCTCCAACCCGCTCAGCACCCAAGACGACGTGGCCGCCTCGCTCGTCCAGCACGACGGGATCGCGGTCTTCGCGATCAAGGGCGAGGACAACAAGACCTACTACCGGCACATCGAGTCGGCGATCGGCCACAAGCCGCAGGTCACGATGGACGACGGGGCCGACGTGGTCTCCACCCTCCACAGCAAGCGCAAGGACCTCTTGAGGCACGTGCTCGGCGGGACGGAGGAGACGACCACCGGCGTGATCCGGCTGCGCAGCATGGCCGAGCGGAAGGTGCTCAAGTTCCCGGTTATCTCGGTGAACGACGCGGAGACCAAGCACCTCTTCGACAACCGGTACGGCACGGGCCAGTCCACGGTGGACGGGATCGTCCGGGGCACGAACCGCCTGGTCTGCGGCTCCAAGTTCGTCGTGGCCGGCTACGGCTGGTGTGGGAAGGGCGTGGCGATGCGGGCCAAGGGGCTGGGGGCGGACGTGATCGTGACCGAGGTGGACTCGGTGAAGGCGCTGGAGGCGGTCATGGACGGGTTCCGGGTCCTGCCGATGGAGGAGGCGGCCCAGATCGGCGACTTCTTCGTGACCGTGACCGGGAACCTGAAGGTCATCCGCGGGGAGCATTTCGCCTCGATGAAGGACGGGGCGATCGTGGCCAACTCGGGCCACTTCAACGTGGAGCTGGACATCCCGGCCCTGGAGAAGCTCTCCCGGAAGCGGCGGATGGTGCGGCCGGGGGTGGAGGAGTTCACGCTGAAGAGCGGCAAGCGGGTGTCGCTGCTCGGCGAAGGGCGGCTGGTGAACCTGGCGCTGGCGGAAGGGCATCCGTCCTCGGTGATGGACATGAGCTTCGCGAACCAGGCCTTGGGGGCCGAGTACATCGTGAAGCACCACAAGCAGCTCGAGAAGAAGGTGTATCCGGTGCCGGCGGCGATTGACAAGGAAATCGCGAGATTGAAGCTGGTGGGGATGGGGATACGGATTGACAGGTTGACGAAGGAACAGGAGAAGTACCTGGCCTCCTGGGAGATGGGGACGTAAGAAAGAAGCGGATGTAAAGAGAAGGCCCGCTGAGTTCCAAGCTCAGCGGGCCTTTTTGTTTCGGAGCAAGAGCGGCCTCGGGTGACGAACGGCTGAGGAGAGAATCGGCGGGTCCTGTCGCCGACCACCCCGGCCGGCCTCCGCGCCACCCATCCCCCCGTGGGAGTCATTTGCCCTGCAACACCCTAGCGGCTAGATCCTGCGAGACGACAGAAGCGTGCCCCCGCGGCTGCTCTCCCCTTCCGCTCCGGGCGGCCGGGGTCCCTGGTCGGCGCCACCCGCCGTTAGCCCCAGCTTCAGCAATCCCTTTCACTCCCTCGCCCCTCCGTGGGAAAGGGCCGCCCTTTTCTCTACCCTCTCCCTTTGTGGGAGAGGGTCAGGGTGAGGGGGAACAACTCCAGAAAATAGAGAGGAAGACGGGCGTTCCCTCCGGTGCACCGCCCGAACGGAACGCCCTTGCCGCTTCGCTCTAGGCTTGACTCTGGTGGTTTGACAGAGCGAGGGGAGCGTCCCATCATGCTATCCAATGGATAGTTTGACATTCACATTTGTGTTGATCGGGATTGCATTGGTGATTGGTTGGGGTTTGCTGTACATCCAGGAGCAGAAGAGTAAACACTGATGAGTCAGACGCGCTTGTGGATCGAGCTGGAACAGGAAGAAGACGGGCGGTGGATCGCCGAAGTTCCCGACCGGCACGGAGTCCTGGCTTACGGGAAGAACCGGGCAGAAGCTTTGGCGGCAGTCCAGGCCCTGGCCCTCCGCGTCCTGTCGGACCGCCTGGAACACGGCGAAACTGTGCCCTGCCCCGCCTGATAGGCCTCAGAATCAGGCCGTGCCGGACGGCGGAGAAAGGTTAAATGCTGGAGTCCGGCTGCTTTTCTGGCAGGGATCTGCGCGAGAGGTCACGGTGAGGAGGAGCCTATGAAACCGCGAATCACGGTGCTCACGCTGGGCGTGGACGACTTGGAGAGGGCGCTCAAGTTCTATCGTGACGGGCTTGGGCTGCCGACGGAAGGCATCGTCGGCACGGAGTTCGAGCATGGCGCCGTCGCCTTTTTCGAGTTGCAGCCGGGACTGATGCTCGCCCTCTGGCCCAGGCGCGACATCGCGCACGACGCACGTATTCCGCAGAGCGCGCACAGCCCAACCGAATTCGCCATCGGCCACAACGTCAACAGCAAGGCCGAGGTGGATGCGGTGATGGAGCAGGCGGGGAAGGCCGGCGCCAATATCCTCAAGCCGGCCGGAGAGACATTCTGGGGCGGCTACGCCGGCTACTTCCAGGACCCGGACGATCACCTGTGGGAGATCGCGTGGAATCCCCGCATGCAGATCCCCGACTAGTTGCAGGGCCGGAGCCGCCCGTCGCCGCGACGCGGGTGGCGGGGGAACGACCGAGGCTCGTCTTTCGGCTCAGGCGGCGCGCCTGGTTCTCGTCTGCACTTCCGTCTGGGGCTGGCTCAGGCCGGCTGGCTTCGAGGCCTCACCCCTTTCTTCTCCCCAGACCGCCGCGGCGACGGCGCTGATCAGCAGGCTGAGCACCGCCACCAGGCCGAACATCACCAGGATCACCCCCACGCTGGCGAGCCATTCCCCGAAATTCCACGCAGAGAACATGGCTGCACCTCCCTGCTCGATTCCCTTTTCCGAGGCGATGCCCTTCGATGAATTATACCGCGAAGGGGAGCCTCTTTTCCGGCGGTGAGCCGGCCGCCCGTGCCGGCATGCCCGCCTGAAGCGGCCCCCGCTCTCCCCCGAGCCACCTCCCGCTTGACACCAGGCCCCACGGCAGCGGCATACTCCCGCCACGCGAAGGGAGGTTGCCATGGAAACGATCACGACGCGCTGCTGTGTGGTCGGCGGGGGACCGGCCGGGATGATGTTGGGCCTGCTCCTGGCCCGCGCCGGCGTGGACGTCGTCGTCTTGGAGAAGCACGCGGACTTTCTCCGGGACTTCCGGGGCGACACGATCCATCCCTCCACGCTCGAGCTGATGCACGAGCTGGGCCTGCTGGAGGAGTTCCTGAAGCTGCCGCACGAAAAGGCGCGCCTGCTCAAGGCCCAGGTCGGGGACGTGTCGCTCCCGATTGCGGACTTCAGCCACTTGCCGACCCGGTGCAAATTCATCGCTCTCATGCCTCAATGGGACTTTCTGAACTTCCTCGCGACGCAGGGGGCCCGCTATCCCACCTTCCACCTCCGGCAGAGGACCGAAGCGACCGGGTTGATCGAGGAGGCGGACCGGGCCGGCGGCCAGCAACGGGTGGTCGGCGTCCGCGCGACGGGGCCGGAGGGCGAGTTGCAGATCCGGGCCGACCTCGTGGTCGGCGCCGATGGGCGGCATTCGCTGGTCCGGGAGAAGGCCGGCTTTCACGTCCAGGAGCTCGGCGCGCCCATGGACGTTCTCTGGTTCCGTATCTCCCGGCAGCCGGGCGATCCGGAAGAGACCATGGGGCGCTTCGACGCCGGGCGGATCCTGATCATGATCAACCGGGGCACGCACTGGCAGTTCGGGTACATCATCATGAAGGGCTCGGCGGAGGAGAACCGCAAGCAGGGGATCGAGGCTTTCCGCGAGGCCGTAGCGCAGCTCGCGCCCTTCGCCGCCGACCGCAAGGGCGAGATCAAGGGTTGGGACGACGTGAAGCTGCTCACCGTCCGCGTGGACCGGCTGCTCCATTGGTACCGGCCCGGCCTGCTCTGCATCGGCGACGCGGCGCACGCCATGTCCCCGATCGGCGGCGTCGGGGTCAACCTGGCGATCCAGGACGGGGTCGCCGCCGCCAACCGGCTCGCCGACCCGCTGCGCGAGGGGCGGGTCACGACCGAGCACCTGCGCCGGGTGCAACAGCGCCGGCTGCTGCCGACGCGAATCGTGCAGGGCATGCAGGTGCTGGTCCAGCAACGGGTCGTGGCGCAGGTCCTGAGCGGGTCCGGCCCGGTGGAGCCCCCGCTGCTGCTCCGCCTGTTCGCCCGCTTCCCCATCCTGCGCCGCCTGCCAGCCCGATTGATCGGCGTCGGGGTCCGCCCCGAGCACGTGCGGACGCAAGCCGCTCCCTTCGGCGCCCGCACCTGACCGCGGCTGCGGCGGGAGGGAAGCCAGAGACGAAGCCTGTTCGGGAGAAGCGTTCCACCCCTCGAGGGACGAGGCCTCGTGGGGATCGGCGGGACCGGTCTCGCGGGAGGTGCCCGACTGGTTGTCGTCGTCGAGACCGGCCCTTGAATCGGCGGCGGGGACTCCGGGACTTCCGAGCGCAGAGGATCAGGCGCTCAGGCGCATCTCTTCCTGCGCCTCTCTGGCCCGCTTTTCGGCGGCCGCTTCGGCCCTCCGGACGCGCAGCGAGTTCTGGATCAGGCGGTGCCGGTAGATCACCGGGTCCACGATCTCCCCGCAGGTCATGCACCGCCAGCCACGCAGCCAGAGGCGCCCGGCGTCATCCTGCATGTCAATGAAGTGATCCACCACCATCAGGCCGCTACATCTGGGACAATTCATGGGACACCTCCTTGCGCTCCTTTTTCATACCTCGACCCCCGATTCGGTGGCAGCCGGAGAACCAGGGAATGTCGAAGCGGGAATACCGGAATCCGGAAGGGAAAGAATCCCTGAAGGGGCAATGGGGGAAATCCGGCACAGGCAACGACCGGCGCCGCCTGCCTCACGCTCCATTTCCCCGTGCATCCCGCTCTACACCGAAAGGTTGACCGAGGCCGATCGCGGCTAGTCGAAGCGCCTACCCCTTTCGGCGAGTTCCCGGCTGGACCGCTGCGCACTCCGTCCGCCAACTCCCGTTTCGACTGCGCCAGCCGCTCCTGCAAGGCCTTGTTGCCCGACGGTGCCGCAGCCTCCGCCTCGGCTAGGGCCGCCCGGGCCTCAGGCCACCGGCCCGTCTTCGCGTAGACCTTGGCCAGGGTGTCCAGGACGTAGGGGCGCAGGGGCCCGGCCCGGGGCAGGACGTTCGTGGCCAGCCGCTCGGCTTCGTCCAACCGCTCGCCCCGCACCAGGTAGACCATTGCGAGGTTGTTGCCGGCTCCCGGATGATCGGGGGCTGCGGCCAGCGCCCGGCGATAGTAGTCCTCCGCCTCCTCGAGATCCCCGCGCTGGAACGAGAGGTTGCCCAGGCCGACGAGAGCCGGCACCGAGTCGCCCTTTTTCTCCAGGGCCACCCGATATTCCCGCGCCGCCTCCTCCTGCAAGCCCTGCTGCTCGTACGTCGCCCCCAGCGTGGCATGCTCTTCGGGACTCAAGGGATCGCGAAGCACCACGATCCGGGGCAGGCTCGAGCAGGCCGGCAGCCAGACCAACAGGAGGGCCAGCGCGACGGCCCCTATGAACAATCGTCCCTTGCCGTTCATGCGGAGGCCTTCTCGCGGTCCCAGTGCGGCTGGACGAGCAGCGTCCACAGGCCGGTTTTCCCCCAACTCCGGATGAACCGGTTGTAGGGGACGAACTCGTCGCGGGTCTGGCCCGAGTGGATGTACACCCCCTGCCGCTCCTCGTCGTATCCGGTGACGACGACGTAATGGCCCTGCGGGAAGAGCTTGTTGCCGAGGTTCAGGAACGCCACCAGCGGACGCCCGGCCTCCAGCTCGGCCTTCAGATCGTCCAGGCTGCCGGTGTACATCTCGGCCTTCAGGCCCCGCGCCTTGGCGGCGAACAGGAGGTCCATGGGAAGGGTGCCCCCGAGGCGGGGCATGTAGATCTCCTTCTTGAGGTCCTGCGGAGCGGTCGGGATCCCCCAAAAGGTCAGGATGCTCGCGAGGGCCGCCGGCCCGCACTGATCCTTGTCGTCCGGGAAAAACGGGACCGAGAGGTGGTGCGGCCCGAGGCTCGGCCCCGCGGACCCCTGCGCCAACTCCTGGGCTTCCGATCGGGATTCGACCGGGATCCTGTCTGGCGGGCCGGCACAGGCTGCCAACAGTCCCGCGCAGAGCACCAGCGCCAGGCGCACCGGCCTGCTCCCCGTCGTCATGCTCAGCATGTTCATGGCTCTCCCCCTCCAGTGGGTCTCTACTTGCTGTTCTCCTGCTTGGTGATCACGATCTTGTGTCCCAGCAGGTAGATCAGGAGCACCGCCAGGATCAGGATGACCAGCAGCGCGATCACGATGCCCAGGCCGGCGTCGCCGCCTGGGATCAGCGCGTCAATCTGCGTGGCCATCTGGTGCAACTGATCGTCCGACAGGCTGTTCAGCCGGACGTTGATCTCCTCCCGGGTCAGCCCGAAGTCCTCCAGCCGCTGCTGGATGACCTTGGACTCCAGCACCCGCTGGACCGTCTGGAGGTCGGCCGCCCGGCTCGATTCAGCGACCGGATCGGCTCCCCCCGACAGGGCGGGGGCCAGCATGGCCCTGGCTTCCGGCGGACAGGCCAGCGCAAGGGTGATGACCACCAACGTCCAGACCAGCGTCTGGGTCAAGATGGGGATCCGCAGCATCGTTCTCATGGGGTTCTCCTTGTCCGGAGGTCGTCTCTATCCCCTCATCCGCCCGACCGTCCGGATGGGCCTGGGGGATGGATGGTCCGTACTCCTTGCCGATTACGTCCTTGGTCCCCGCTTTCTCATTAGGCAAGGAGAGTACCGACCGACTTCCATGATGGGAGAACTGGCCTATCTGATGATGTATTAAAGGGTTTTCTCGTGAAGAAGGGGAGAGGGGTAAATACCGGAAGCTGCAGGAAAGCGCCTACATGGTTGGCATTCCCTACAGTCTATCCCATTGAATTCAAACAATGGGCTCTCTGTAGGATGAGCCCTACACAACTGGAGTGATTAAAGCGTCTGTTTGGACCATAGCCTCTTCCTTTAATCCTCATCTGCGCTATAATCCCTCCTCGTTCAGCCCCTTGCATTTCCCCTCCTTGAGGCCCGCTGGTGGCGACATCCCACCATGATCCCCGGCTTGCCAGGATGCTCATCCTGGACGAGTTGTTCGACCTGTCGCTCTACAAGACCCTCCGGGGGATCACCGGCCCGGCTTCGCAGAAGGTGCTCGACGAGCTGATCGTCGTCGAAACCGAGCACCTGGCCTTCTGGCAACAGTTCTTCGACAGCCGGCTCGACGCGCTCGACTGGCCCCGCCGCCTGAAGCTCCGCCTCGTCATGCTCGCCTGCCGCCTCTTCGGCGACCCGGCCGTCCATTTGGTGTTGGAGGCCATCGAAGTCCACGGGGTGCGGAAGTACCTGGCCCTCTGGAAACAGTACAAGGACGGGCCGCTGGGCCAAGCGGTCACCGGCATCCTGATGGACGAGTTCAAGCACGAGGACGCAATGGTCACGCAGCTCACCGAGCGGCAGATCAACCCGGAGCGCATCCGGAACATCTTCCTGGGACTGAACGACGGGCTCGTGGAGATCCTGGGAGCGGTGAGCGGCTTCTTCGGCGCCTTCGGGAACCCGGTCATGGTCCTGATGGCCGCGACCACGACCGCCGTGGCCGGCTCCCTCTCGATGGCGGCCGGGGCCTACGTGGCCCTGGGCTCGGAACGGGAGGTGGGCAAGGCGGATCAGGCGAAGAAGGAATTTCTGGAGGGACGGGAGGCAGCCGAGGAGCGGCAGGACCGGCCCTTCGGCTCGGCCCTGGTCGTGGGAGGCAGCTACTTCGCCGGCGCGATGGTGCCCGTGCTGCCGGTCCTCTTCGGCGCGACGGACGCGTTCTTCTCGCTGCTCACGGCCGGCAGCATGATCATCTTCGTCTCGCTGATCCTGGCGTTCTTGTCGGGGATGGACGTGAAACGGCGGATCGTCACGAACCTGGTGATCATCGCCGCGGCGGTGGGGATCACCTACCTGATCGGGCTGGCCGCGAAGCAGCTCTGGGGCATCTCAGTGTGAAGCCTCGTGCGTGAAGCATCTCTCGTCAGACGAACGACGAGCGACGAGAGACGAACAACGAGCGACGGGCTACCGGCCGAGCGCCAGCTTGGCCACGGAGCCGATCTCCGCCGGATTCTTCACGACCCGGACGCCGGCCGCCTCGAGCGCCGCCATCTTCTCTGTCGCCGTGCCCTTCCCGCCCGTGATGATCGCGCCCGCGTGGCCCATGCGGCGGCCGGGCGGGGCCGTGATGCCGGCGATGAAGCCGATGACCGGCTTTTTGATGTGCTCCTTGATGTAGGCCGCGGCCCGCTCCTCCGCGTCCCCGCCGATCTCCCCGATCATCACGATCGCCTCCGTGTCCGGGTCCTTCTCGAACAGGGGCAGCAGGTCCAGGAAGCTCGTGCCGTTCACCGGGTCGCCCCCGATCCCCACGCAGGTCGTCTCGCCCAGGCCCAGGTTCGTGAGCTGGTTCACCGCCTCGTAGGTGAGCGTCCCGCTGCGGGAGATGACGCCCACGCAGCCCTTTTTGTGGATGAAGCCGGGCATGATGCCGATCTTGCACTCCTCCGCCGTGATGATGCCGGGGCAGTTGGGGCCGATCAGCCTGGTGTCCCGCCCGCGCAGCGCCCGCTTCACCTTGACCATGTCGTTGACCGGGATGCCCTCGGTGATGCAGACGATCAGCCGGATGCCAGCGTCCGCGGCCTCCAGGATCGCGTCGGCGGCGAACGGCGGCGGAACGAAGATCAGCGACGTGTCGCAGCCGGTCTTGGCCACCGCGTCCTTCACCGTGTTGAAGACCGGGATGCCCTCGACCTCCTGCCCCGCCTTCCCCGGCGTGACGCCCGCGACCACCTGCGTCCCGTAGGCCTTGCACTGAGTCGCGTGGAAGGAGCCCTCCTTCCCCGTGATCCCCTGCACCACCACCCTCGTGCTCTTATTGACCAGAATGCTCACGACGTCCCTCTTCTTCTTTCAACTCTCTCTCACCCTCCCCTCTCCCAACGGGGCGAGGGTCTTACTCCAGTTTGGCAAGCGGGCTGGCCTGGCCTGCCGTCGCGAATCGCTTCGATTCTTTTCCCCACCCCCTTCTCCCCTCAGACGGGCTGGATGGGGATGGGCCTTGAGGGTGACCGGGGTGGCGGGCGCGCGGTGTCTGCCAGCCAATGAGGGTGCCGCTCGCCGGTCTTTTAATCCGGTGAGGCGAACGGCCAACGGTAGGACGGCCTGTAGCAATAGCCGGGACAACGCATCGTCCCGGCACCCGAAAGGGCCGCCCCTCGTCAGCCCTCCTGCGTCGTCGCCTCTGCCTTCTTCCGCTTCCGCCCCGTCATCGCCACGATCTTTTGCGCCGCCTCCCACAAATCGTCCGCCACGTCCACCTTGAGGCCCGACTCCAGGAGCAGCTTCCGCCCCTCCTCCGCGTTCGTGCCCTGCAGCCGCACGACCAGGGGCACGTTCAACTGCACCTCCCTGGCCGCGTCAATCACCCCGTGGGCGATCCGCTCGCAGCGGACGATGCCGCCGAAGATGTTGATGAAGATGCCCTTGACGTTCTTGTCCTTGAGCAGGATGCGGAAGCCGGCCGCGACCGTCTCCTTGGTCGCCCCTCCCCCCACGTCGAGGAAGTTGGCCGGCCAGCTCCCGGCCAGCTTGATCACGTCCATCGTGGCCATGGCGAGGCCCGCCCCGTTCACCATGCAGCCGATGTTCCCGTCCAGCTTCACGTAGTTCAGGTTGTTGGCGCTCGCCTCGATCTCCAGCGGCTCCTCCTCGTTCAGGTCGCGCAGGGCCTGCACGTCCGGATGCTTGAAGAGCCCGTTGTCGTCGAAGGAGACTTTCCCGTCCAGCGCGACGAGCTTCTTGTCCGTCGTGATGACGAGCGGGTTGATCTCCACGAGCGAGGCGTTCTTCTCCATGAACAACCGGTAGAGATTGCCGAGCATCGCGACGAATGGGTTCAGCAGCGTGGGTTCGAGCGCCGGGAGGCCGAGCCCGAAGGCCAGCTTGCGGCCGTTGTAGCCCTGGAAGCCGACGGCCGGATCGATCGGCTCCTTGAGGACTTTCTCGGGCGTGTGGGCCGCCACCTCTTCGATCTCCATGCCGCCCTCGGTGCTGGCGATGAAGACCGGCCAGCCGGAATCGCGGTCCACCAGCAGGCTCAGGTACAGCTCCTTGGCGATGCCCGCCCCCTCCTCGATCAGAAGCCGGCGCACCTTGCGGCCCTTGGGCCCGGTCTGGTGCGTCACCAGCTTCTTGCCGAGCAGCTCCCCGGCCAGCGCAGGCACCTGGGCCCGGTCCCTGGTGAGCTTGACCCCGCCCGCCTTGCCGCGCCCGCCCGCGTGGATCTGGGCCTTGACGACGTAGACCGGCGTGTCGAGCGCCGCCGCCCACTTCTCCGCCGCCCGCCGCGTCTTGATCTCCTTGCCCCTCGGCACGGGCACGCCGAACTGGGCGAACAACTGCTTCGCCTGGAATTCGTGGATGTTCATCGTTCCCTCAAGATTCTGAGCATATGGCGTATGGCTTATGGCCGGCTCAAGAGGAGGAGCATATAGCTTGTGGCAGATGGATTGGTGAGGCTCCGGCTCTTGCCATATGCCATGGGCTATAGGCCATACGCTCCTATTCTTTTTTGGCGTAGGCCGGGAAGAGCATGGGCGAGGAGACCTCGTGCGAGACCCCGTGCTTGCGCGCCTCGGCCCGAAACTTGGCCAGGTGCTCCAGCGTCAATTTCCCCTGCTTCGCGGCCTTGGCATGCTCGGCCGCCGTGGCGCCGGACCGCTTGCCGTACACCATCAGGTCGAGGAGCGAGTTGCCCATGAGCCGGTTGCGCCCGTGCAGGCCGCCCGAGGCCTCGCCGGCCACGAACAGGTTCTTGATGCCCGTCTCCCCGTTCACGTCGATCTGCACGCCGCCGTTCTGGTAATGGAGCGTGGGGTAGACGAGCACCGGATCCTTGGCGATGTCGATCCCGTAGCGTTTGTACTGGCGCACCATGGCGGGGAAGTGCTTCTCGAGCGTGCCCGGGCCCTGTTCGGCCTCCAGCAACGGCGTGTCCAGCCAGACTCCGACCCGTCCCGTCATGGTCCGGATGCCCCGGCCCTCCTCGCACTCCCGGATGATGGAGGAGGAGACCACGTCGCGGGTGTCCAGCTCGTTCACGAACCGCTCGCCCTTCGCGTTGACCAGGTGCCCGCCCTCGGAGCGGATCCCCTCCGTCACCAGCGCTCCGACCAACTGCTCCGGATAGACCGCCCCGGTCGGGTGGTACTGGAACGTGTCGATCTGGAGGAGCTTGGCGCCCATCCGGTAGGCCATCGCCAGCCCGTCGCCGGTCGCCCCATAGTGGTTGCTCGTCGGGAAGCCCTGGATGTGGAGCCGGCCGATCCCGCCCGTGGCCAGGATCACGGTCTTGGCCGCCACCACGATGAACCGCTTGTTGTCCAGGTCGCGCAGGACCGCGCCGGTGCAGGAGCCCGCCCCGTCGCTCAGCAGCTCCACCGCCGCGCTGAACTCCAGGAGCTGGATCTTCTGGTTCAGCACCTCGTCCTTGAGCACGCGCATGATCTCCAGCCCCGTGTAGTCGGAGCAGGTCACGAGCCGGGGCTTGGAGCTGCCGCCGCCCTTTTTCACGTGCAGGTTCCCGTCCGCGTCCCGGTCGAACAGCACGCCCAATTCCAACAGCCACTTGGCGACGGAGGGCCCCTCCTCGACCATCACCTTCAGGAGCTGATGATCGTTCTTCATGTGCCCGCCCTTGAGCGTGTCGAGGAAGTGCTGGATGGGGGAATCCTCGTTCGTCACCGCGATCTGCATCCCGCCCTGGGCCATCACGGTGTTGGAGTCGCCCAGCCGCAGCTTGGTCGCCAGGACGACCTTGGCCCCGTGGGCGTGCGCGTGCAGCGCGGCGGCGCAGCCGGCTCCGCCGCCGCCCACCACCAGCACGTCCGTCGTGCAGGCCGGCGTCAGGTCCAGGTCTGCCGGCACCGGGCTGTCGCCCTCCAGGAGCGCGGCCAGCTCGCGGACGGTCAATTCGTCGGCATTGGGCCCGAACTTGATGGGCCGGTAGGCGCTTTCGCGGAAGTCCGGGTGAAACTTCTTGATGAGCTGGTCCCGATCTGCGGGGGAGTACTTGGGCAGGGTCTGGGTGCGCCGGGCATCCCGGGTCTTGTGCACGATCTGTTGGAGCTGATGGATTTCCATAAATCTACAGGTGCGAGGCGCGTGGCGCTAGGCTAGAGGAAGGACACGGGTCTCTCTGCCCCATGATCGTTCCTTTCTCGCGCCTCTCGCCCCGAGCCTCGTGCCTAGGCTATTTCAGCGCTGCGCAGGCCTCCTTGAGCTGCTCTTCGTTCATCTTCAGGATACGGTCCCACTCGGCCTTGTACCGCCCGGACTCGATCTCCCTGATCCGGTGCTCGAGCCGCTCCGGCTTTTCCGTGAAATGGGCGCCCTGGGCGCGGCTGGCGTAGAGCGCGACGAGGCTCGGCGCGATGTCCGCGATGCAGACCGGCGCGCAGAGCCCGCACATGACGCAGTCCATGAACATCTCGGAGACGGCCTTGAAGTCCCCGAACACCGCGCGCCAGACCCCCTCCCGGACGTCGATCTGCTGGGGGCAGGCCTCCGTGCAGGCGTTGCAGTTCCGGCAGAGGGGCGCCTCCGGATAGAGGGTGAAGAGGTCCTGCTTGGGATCCTGCAGTTTCGTGATGTCGTAGACCGCCTTCCTGGCCGGAAACGGCGGAACCATGGAGAAGGACATCCCGTCCTCCACGGCGGTCTGGCAGGCGAGGCAGGTCTTGACCTTCGGATCGTCCTTCGTCCGATAGTAGGTCGCGCAGGCCCCGCAGAAGCCGCCCAGGCAGCCCACCCCGCGCACGACCTCCTGGCCCGTGTACCAGAGGGCCTTGATCACGGTGATCCCCTCCGGCACCCGGTAGGTCTTGCCGGCGATCTCTACCGTGACCATCTTGGGCCGGAGGACTTCCTCCTGGTCAATGACGTTCTGTGTGTCGATTGATTCGTTCGCCATAAAAAACCTAGGCTAGAGGCGCGAGGCTAGCGGCAAGGGCCGAGCTTCCCCTCGCCTCTCGCCCCGTGCCCCTCGCCGCTCTATCGTGCGATCGCGTCCACGATCGCGTTGAAGGTCTGGCTCGGACGCATGGCTTTCGTCGTCTTCTCCTGGTCGGGATGATAATACCCGCCCATGTCAACCGGCTTCCCCTGGGCGCCGATCAACTCGGCCGCGATCTTGGCCTCGTTCTGTTCAAGCTCTTTTGCGACTTTGGCAAACCGCGCCTGCAGGTTCTTGTCCTGTGTCTGCTCGGCCAACGCCTGCGCCCAGTACAGCGTGAGATAAAAATGGCTCCCGCGGTTGTCGATCTCGCCCACCTTCCGGGCCGGCGACTTGTTGCTCTCCAGGAACTTGGCGTTGGCTCGATCGAGCGCGTCCGCCAGGATCTTTGCGGAGGGATTGTTGGACGCTCTGCTCAGGTGCTCCAAGGAGGCGGCCAGCGCCAGGAATTCCCCCAGCGAATCCCAGCGCAAATACCCCTCCTCCTGGAACTGCTGCACGTGCTTGGGCGCCGAGCCGCCGGCTCCGGTCTCGAACAGGCCGCCGCCGTTCAGCAGGGGAACGATCGAGAGCATTTTCGCGCTGGTCCCGATCTCGAGAATCGGGAACAGGTCGGTGAGATAGTCCCGCAGCACGTTGCCCGTGACGGAAATCGTGTCTTTCCCCTCTTTCATCCGCTCCAGCGAGAACCGCGCCGCCTCCGCCGGAGACATGATCCGGATGTCGAGGCCCTGCGTGTCGTGACTCGGCAGATAGCGATTGACTTTCTTGATCAGCTCCGCGTCGTGCGCCCGGTTTTTGTCCAGCCAGAAGACCGCGGGCGCCCCCGTGGCCTTCGCCCGATTCACGGCCAGCTTGACCCAATCCTGGATCGCCGCGTCCTTCACCTGGCACATGCGCCAGATGTCCCCGTCTTCCACCTTGTGTTCGAGCAACGTCTTCCCCGACGCATCCACCACGCGGATCGCGCCGTTGCCCGGGGCCTTGAAGGTCTTGTCGTGCGATCCGTACTCCTCCGCCGCCTGCGCCATCAGCCCGACGTTGGGGACGCTCCCCATGGTCCTCGGATCGAAGGCGCCGTGCTTCTTGCAGAAGTCGATGACCTCCTGATAGACCCCGGCGTAGCTGGCGTCGGGGATGACCGCCTTGGTGTCGTGCAGCTTGCCGTCGGGACCCCACATTTTCCCTGAGTCGCGGATGACCGGCGGCATGGAGGCGTCGATGATCACGTCGCTGGGGACGTGCAGGTTGGTGATCCCTTTGTCGGAGTTCACCATCGCCAGCGGGGGCCGTTTCTGATACACGGCCTGAATGTCCGCTTCGATGGCCTTGCGTTGATCCTCCGGCAGGCTCTTGATCTTGGCGTAGAGGTCGCCGAGGCCGTTGTCAGGATCGACGCCCAGCTTCTGGAAGACGTCCTTGTATTTCTCGAACACGTCCTTGTAGTAGACCGAGACGACATGACCGAAGATCTTCGGGTCGGAGACCTTCATCATGGTCGCCTTCAGGTGCACCGAGAACAGCACCCCCTGCCTCTTGGCGTCCTCGATCTGCTCTTCGATGAACTGGCGCAACGCGCGCGCGCTCATGAACGTGGCATCAATGACTTCGCCGGCCTGAAGGGGGAGCTTGGGCTTCAGAACGGTGACCTTCCCGTCCTGGCCGACGAACTCGATCCGGGCGTCGGTCGCCTCGGCGAGCGTGGCCGACTTCTCGTTGGAATAGAAATCCCCGCCGTTCATGTGGGCGACGTGCGTCTTGGAGTCCGGCGTCCACGGCCCCATCTTGTGCGGGTGTTTCTTGGCGTACTGCTTGACCGAGAGCGGCGCCCGGCGGTCGGAGTTGCCCTCGCGCAGCACCGGGTTGACGGCGCTCCCTTTGACCTTGTCGTAGCGCGCCTTGATCTCCCTCTCGGCGCCGGTCTTGGGGTCTTCGGGATAATCGGGGAGCTTGTAGCCCTGCCCCTGCAATTCCTTGATGGCCGCCTTGAGCTGGGGGATCGAGGCGCTGATGTTGGGCAGCTTGATGATGTTGGCTTCCGGGGTCTTGGCGAGCTCCCCCAATTCCGCCAGATCGTCCGATTGTTTTTGTTGCGCCGCCAGATACTCGGGAAACACGGCGAGGATTCGACCCGCCAGAGAGATATCCCGCAGTTCGACGGACACGCCGGCGGCCTTCGTGAAGGCCTTCACGATCGGGAGGAACGAATAGGTCGCCAGCATCGGCGCTTCGTCGGTTTTGGTATAGATGATCTTGGATGCGTTTGCCGTCATGGTTTGTCCTCTTTCACCATCGTGTCAGCTCAGCGCATTCAGCGCCGAGCCAGCCTTGAACCACGCAATCTGCTGTGCGGTCATGCTGTGGTTCGCCTGGATGGTGAGCGCGTGACCATCCGCCTTGTGGATCGTCACCTGCACCGGCTTGCCCGGAGCCAACGCGCTGAGCCCCGTCACGCTGATGCGGTCTTGCTGCTCGATCTTCTCGTAGTCCTTCGGGTCAGAGAAGGTCAACGCCAAGATCCCCTGTTTCTTGAGGTTGGTTTCGTGGATGCGGGCGAAGCTCTTGACCAGCACCACCTTCACGTTCAGGAAGCGGGGCGACATGGCCGCGTGCTCGCGGCTGCTCCCTTCGCCGTAGTTCTCGTCCCCGACGACCGCCGAGCCGATGCCCTTCTCCTTGTAGCGGCGGGCGATCTGGGCGATCGTGAGGCCCGACTCGCCGCTGAGCACGTCGGTCCCCTTGCCGGTCTCCGGAAAGAAGGCGTTGGTGGCGCCCAGGAACATGTTGTCGCTGATCTTGTCCAGGTGGCCCCGGTACTTGAGCCAGGGCCCCGCCGGCGAGATGTGGTCCGTCGTCGTCTTGCCCTTGGTCTTGATCAGGAGCGGGAGCTTGACGAAGTCCTGCCCGTCCCAGCGCGGGAACGGCTGGAGAAGTTGCAGCCGCTCGCTGGCGGGAGGGATGTCCACCGTCAGGTTCTCGCCGTTTTCCGCCGGGGGCACGAAGCCCTCCTCGCCTTTGGCGAACCCCTTGGCCGGCAGCTCCTCGCCCTTGGGCGGCTCCAGCTTCAGGGGCTTGCCGTCCGCCCCCTTCAACGTGCCGTGGACCGGGTCGAAGCCCAGGTCGCCGGCGAGCGCGTAGGCGGTGACGATCTCCGGGCTGGCCAGGAACGAGAGGGTCTCGCTGACCCCGTCGTTGCGGCCGGGGAAGTTCCGGTTGAAGGAGCTCACGATCGAGTCGGCCCGGCCCTTCACCGCGTCCGCCCGCTTCCACTGGCCGATGCAGGGCCCGCAGGCGTTGGCGAGCACGGTCGCGCCGAGCTGCTCGAAGGTCTGCAGGAACCCGTCCCGCTTCATCGTGTGGTAGATCCGTTCGGAGCCGGGCGAGACGAGGAAGGCTGTCTTGGCCTTGAGCCCGGCCTTCAAGCCCTGCTGCGCCACGTGGGCCGCGCGGCTGATGTCCTCGTAGGACGAGTTGGTGCAGCTCCCGATCAGGGCCGCCTTGAGCTCCACCGGATAGCCCTTCTCCTTCGCCTCGGCCGCCATCTTGGAGACGGGACGGGCCAGGTCCGGCGTGTGGGGCCCGACCACGTGGGGCTCCAGCCGGGAGAGGTCGATCTCGACGACTTGGTCGAAATGCTTCTCCGGCGACTGGTACACCTCCGGATCGGCCACGAGCAACTCCCTGTTGGCGAGGGCCAGGTTCGCGATGTCCGCCCGGTCGGTCAGGTTCAGATAGTCCACCATCTTCTGATCGAAGGGGAAGACCGAGGTGGTGGCGCCCAGCTCGGCCCCCATGTTCGTGATCGTGCCCTTGCCCGTGGCGCTGATCGTCCCGGCGCCGGGGCCGAAGTACTCCACGATCTTGTTCGTCCCGCCCTTGACGGTCAGGAGCCCGCACAGGTAGAGGATCACATCCTTGGGCGAGGCCCAGCCGCTCAGCTTGCCGGTCAGCTTCACGCCGATCAGCTTCGGGTGCAGCACCTCCCAGGGCAGCCCCGCCATCACCTCGCCCGCGTCCGCTCCGCCGACGCCGATCGCCAGCATGCCGAGCCCGCCCCCGTTGGGGGTGTGGGAATCGGTCCCGATGATGAGCCCGCCGGGGAACGCGTAGTTCTCGAGCACCACCTGGTGGATGATGCCGGCGCCCGGCTTCCAGAAGCCGATCCCGTATTTCTTGGCCGAAGAGGCTAGGAAGTTGTAGACCTCGCGGTTCTCGTCGATCGCGCGCAGCAGGTCCTTCTCCGCCCCGACCTGCGCGCGGATCAGATGGTCGCAGTGGATCGTGCTCGGCACGGCCACCTGCTTCTTGCCCGCCTGCATGAACTGCAGCATGGCCATCTGAGCCGTGGCGTCCTGCATGGCGACCCGATCGGGCCGCAGGGCCAGCATCGCCTTGCCCCGCTCCCAGACCTGGGTGTCGAGGTTGTCCGCGTGGGCCACGAGGATCTTCTCGGCCAGCGTGAGCCCGCGGCCGAACTGCTTGCGCGTCTTGGCCAGCTTCTCCGGCATCGAGGCATAGAGTTTTTTCGCGATATCGAGCGACATATCCTCTCCCTTAGCAGAGCCGATCGCTTATAGTGTATAGCTTATGGCAAGAAGGGTCTTGGACGCTCCCGCCATAGGCCATGAGCCATAGGCTCCTATTTTAGCGGCGGCGCTTCCCTGCGCTTCGGGGCCGCGTAGTTCACCAAATAGTCGAACAGGCGGATCAGGCGGCTGTCTTGCCGCTTCTGGTCCGTCCAATGGCCGATCAGGCCGATCGTGCGGGCTAGGATGAAGAACCCGTTGAGGCTCTCCACCGGGAACCCGATGTCCACGAGCACCGCGGCCATGGTCCCGTCCACGTTCAGGATCAGGTTCTCCTTCTTGGCCGAGGTGACCTTCTCGACCTCCAGCGCGAAGTCCAGGTGCGGGGTCTTCATGCTCAGGCTCTTGACGTAGCCGACCAGCTCCTTCACGCGCTTGTCCGGATTGCGGACGCTCTTGACCCGGTGGCCGATGCCAGGCACCGGACCGACGTTCTTCTTCATGTAGGCCAGGAACTCGTCCACGGTCATCCGGTTCTCGACCGCGTACTTGAACCAGCGGCCCGCGTCGGTCACCGCCCCGCCGAAACGCGGGCCGATCATGATGAGGCCCGCGGCCACCGCCTGGGACATGCCGATGCCGGCGCAGGCGGCGATGATCGTGGTCAGCGCGCCGCTCACGCAGGGCCCGTGGTCGGCCGACAGGATGAGGATCCGCTTGATGATCTCGGCTTCCTGTTTCGAGACGAGCCGCTTGTCCCAAAGGAGCCCGATGACGTGGGGAATGTCGTAGCCCTTGTTGATGAGGTCGGAGGCGGCGTAGCCGTCGTAGCAGGGCTCCTCGCCGCGGTCGTCGCTGATCGTGGTCTTGATCAACGGAGCGACCATGACCTCGCCGGTCTTCATGCCCTCCTCGACGGTCTTGGGCAGCTTGGGCAGGTCGGCGGGGCTGAGGTCCGGCACCGGCACGACCTGGCCGGTCTTGACCAGCTCCTCGTACGTCGCCTTGATCGCCGGGCCCAGCGCGCCGAAGGTCTCCGGCACGAGCGCGCCGGCCTTCCGGAGCGCGTCGGACTTGGCGCGGGCCGAGCCCTCGCCCTTCATGCCCTCCTTGGCCCCGGCGTGGCCGAACTTCATGCCCTTGGGCAGGCTCTCCTGGCAGAAGCCGGAGACGACGGCGAGCAGCTTGATCCGGCGCTTCTTGGCCCCGTACCATTCGGCCGCCCGCTCCTCCAGGTCGCCGCCCATCTCGCCGACGATGACCACCGCCTTGGTCTGGGGATCCTGCTCGAACTTCTCCAGATAGGACACGTAATCGGTGCCGGGATAGGCGTCCCCGCCGATCCCGATCGCGGTCGTGATCCCGTCCGCGAACTGGGAGCAGATCCAGATGATCTCGTTGGAGAGGCCGCCCGACTTGGTGATGACGCCGAACGAGCCCTCGCGGTAGAGCTTGCAGGCCACGAGGTTGTCGAAGGCGCCGCCGATCACGCCCAGCCGGCACTGGCCGGCCGAGACGATCCCGATCGAGGAGGGACCGTTGAAGGTCTTGCCGAGCTTGATCGCGTGGCGGGCCAGGAGCTTCGCGTCCTTCTCCGGCACGCCCTCGGTGATCATCGAGACGAGCTGGACCCGGGGATCGTTGAGCGCCTCCATGCCGGCCGCGCAGGCCCGGTCCGCGCCGATGTAGACGAGGCTCGTGTTGATCTGGGGATGGGCGGCCGTGGCCTCGGCCACGCCCCTGTAGATTGGGATGGTCAGCAGGCCGCTCCCGTAGGGCACCTCGTTCGTCTTGCCGGCGTCGGGGGGATAGACGAAAGCGTCCACGTTGAGCGGCCGCTTGATCATGTAGCAGAACTCCGCCATCCGCCGCGCGGCGTTCAGGCCGGCCGCGCCGCCCTGGATCACGACCCGCGTGTCCTTGTTCGCCAGAATGCTCATCTCCCTACCTCAATGATGAAGGCTGAACGATGAATGATGAGCGGTTGGAAGATGGTTTCCCACGCCCATCATTCAGCGTTCACCGTTCAGCGTTTGTTTTGCAGCGCCATGTCCACGATGTCGGTGAGCGGGGTGTGCCGGTCGAAGACGTGGATGTCGAAGCCCTCCTCGCGGAGCGCGCGCATCGCGTCCAGCCCCTCCTTCTCGCGCGGGCCGCCGCGTCGCACCCAGATCTTGACGCCGTTCAGCTTCCCTTCCGCCTTGGCCTTGCGGAACCCGGCGATGATGCCGCCGAAGGTCTTCTTCACGTCGGTGAAGTTGGCGATCGCGCCGCCGACCACGATGTTCTTGATGCCGGGCAGGGAGCAGACCTTCTCGGTCAGCACCTCGACGGCCCAATCGGGCGGGTCTCCGGAATATTCGGCGTAGTTGGCCAGCTTGCCGCCCCGGGCCACCACCGCGTCGGAATAGTAGACGCTGGCCCCTCCGCCGGCCGGCAGCATGGCCGTGTCGCCGCCCGGAATCTCGATGAACTTGACCGAGCCCTTGATCTTGGAATCCACGGCCATGACCTCGAGCTCGTGCTTCGTGTAGGCCCGGCCGAACTCCGCGGCGAACGGGAAGTCCCAATCCGGGTGGCGGAACTTGGCGTCGGCGTCCAGCAGCGTGACCGCGTCGAGCGCGACCAACTGGCCGTCGTCCTCGCGCGCCACGACCGGGTTCACTTCGAGGTACTGGGCGTCCTCGCTGTCGAAGCAGGCGAAAAGCTTGCCAGCAAACTCGGCCATCTTCTTGGCCAGCGGCCCGGAAAATCCGGCTTCCTTGGCCAGCTTCTCCAGGGCCTCGTCGGAGGGCTTGGCCCCCACCTCCAGGGACAGGCGCTTGACCCTGTCCCAGTTGGCCTCCACCTCGATGCCGCCGCAGTTGGCCACGAGGATGTCGGCGCCCTCGCGCGTGGACTTCACCGCCGCGTAATACTCCTCCTTGTGAGGGATCATCTCGGAGACGATCACCTGGGAGACCGTGATGCTCCCGACCTGCCGGCCGAGCATCTCCTTGACCGCCGCCTGGGCTCCCTTGACGTCCAACCCGACCTTCACGAGGCCGAGCTTGAAGCGGGAGCCGAGCGCCTCGTGCGCCTTGGCGACGAGCTTGCTCTTCTGCATCCAGTCGTTGGCTTTGGCCAGTTGGTCGAACTGCTCGACCGACGTGACGACCACGTAGTTGGGCACCGAGATGCCCCACTTCTTCATCAGGCCCATCCCGGGCCCTTCAAGCACCTTGGCCATGGGGTTTCCTCTCTTGACAGACCAAACCGGTCCGAACGGGCTATCGCATGGAAGCGCTGGATTCTAGAGAGATTCTGGGCTGCTGACAATCACCCAAAGGGCCTATTTTTCCAGGACAATGGCCCTATCCCCTGCGGGTCGCGAAGGCGGTAGCCTGGTACGCGGAGCCGTAAAGGTAAGCGCTAACTATAGGGAAAATCAAGGCGGGGTGTCAAGGTGACAGAGGGGCAGGAAACCGTGAAGAGAGCTTCTTCACGAGCCGGTGAAGCCACCTTATTTCCGTTGGCAGGTCGGGCAGTAGAAGGAGCTGCGTTTGCTGGCATCCGCCAGCCGGCGGATGACCGCCCCGCAGCCGGAGGGACAGGGGAGGCCGGCCTTGTCGTAGACCCGGTGCCGGTCCTGGAACCGGCCTCTCGCTCCGTCAGGGGCGAGAAAATCCCGCACGCTGGAGCCCCCGCGGCCGACGGCCTCGGTCAGCACCTCCCGCATGGCCTCGTAGAGCCGTTTGATCGTCGGCTCGCGCAGACGCGACGCGAGACGATGGGGGTGCAGCCCGGCCCGGTGGAGGATCTCGCTCGCATAGATGTTGCCGATGCCGGCGATGGCCTGCTGGTGCATGAGCAGCGCCTTCAGCCTCCCCCGGCGGGCCCTCACCAGATCCCGGAAATCCTCCCAGGTGACGGACAGGGGGTCGCAGCCGAACCGCCTGGCCGTGAACCGCTCGAGACCGGCCCGGTCAAGCAGGTACACCCGGCCGAAGCGCCGGGGGTTCCAGTAGTGCAACTCCGGCTCCTTGCCCCCGTCCAGCGACAGGATCAGGTGCGTGTGCTTGCGGTAGCGGGGGTCCGGCGGCTTGAACAGCAGGAGCCCGGTCATCCCCAACTCCGCCACCAGGTAGCGGGTTTCGGCTCCCCGTGAAGCGGCCAGCACCACGCTCTTCCCGCGCCGCTCCACCGCGGAGAGGACCGCCCCCCGATACCAGTCCAATGTCGCCAGCCCCTGCCGTACGATGTCCGACCGTCCGACCCAGCAGCCCCTGATCGTCGTTCCCAGCAGACGTTCCCCGAGCTGGTTCGCCACCACTTCCGCTTCAGGCAACTCCGGCATCTTTCACCGTGACGGGCGACGCATGACGGGTGATCGGCGATCGAGTTGCATGATCAAGCGGCAAAACGTCTGCGTGAGGCTCTCTTCAAACGCGCTCAGGGAAGGATAGTGCCTCAGGATCGTCCGACGGTTCCGAGGGGACGGGTGGGGAAACGAAAGGACCTTGGGGGCCGACCCCGGCGCCATCCGCCCGATCGCACCGGCCACCCCCTCGGCCGCGAGCTTGCCGAAGGTCACGACCACCGAGGGGTTGAGGACCGTCATCTCGCGCAGGAGAAAGCCCGCGCAGGCCCTGACCTCGGCCTGTCTCGGCGAGCGGTTGGCACGCGGATTCCCCGGCCGGGCCGGATGACACTTGACCACGTCCGTCATGTAAAAGAGGTCCTCGAGGTCCCGGCAGCGGGCATGGCCGACCAGGCGGAGCGCCCGTCGAACGAACAACCCGGCCGGTCCGGTGAACCGGCGACGGTTCTTCCAGCTCACGTAGCCCGGCGCCTCCCCCACCAGCAGATAACCGGTGGCCGACGTGCCGTAGGCCCGGCGGCCGAAGCGGCGCCAAGGGCGCATCGTGGGACAGAGGGCGCAGCAGGCGACGTCGCTCTGCAGAAGGAGCAGACCGGAGGGGACGGCTGGGCGTCGGTCCGGGTAGGGGGTGCGGCTAGATCCGAGAGGGGGCCGCTCCCGGCATTGACGGCTGGCCTTGTCCCTGCCCATCGCGTCCCTGCCTGAGCTGCCGCACCCGCTCGATGGTTCGTTCGAGATGGGGGATGGGGGTGGCGCCGGGGCGCCGCGCCCTGAGCAGACTCTCGGCCTCGGCATACTTCATCCCTTTGACGAGCACCAGGTAGGCGATCGCCATCGAAACCGAGCGGCCCATGCCGGCCCGGCAGCAGACCATGATGCGCGCATTGGGCGGCTGCTGCTCGAGCCAGTCCACGGCTTCCTTGACGTCCGCCGGGCTCGCTTCGCTGTATTCTTTGAACGGGATATGGTGATAGGCCACGCCCCTCGGCGGCTTGATGTTGTGCTCTCCGGAGAGGAACAGCACGCTGTTGACGAAGGGCGGCGGCTTCTGGGCGTCGTCAACGTTGCCCACCAGGAGCTTTTCGTTCACGAAGTGCATGGGGCAGAGCTTATATCAAAAACCGGCGGGCTGGGTCAAAGCATGATTGCGGACCGCCGGAAAGGCCCGGTATACTGCGTTGCCGTCATTCTATCGCGTCAGGGAGCCGTTGACCATGGCCACCACCCTCAGCGTCGAGCAGGTCGAGGCCCGGCTCGGCACGGTCCGGTGCGCCGTCTGCAAGAAGAGCCGGTTCACGATCGACCGCCGGACCATGCAGCCGGACGGCGAGTGGAAGGGCGCGTGCCTCTCCTGCCGCTATACCTTCCCCGTCCACACGGACATGGAGTTCTACCTCCGCACCCAGCCGGACGTGCCGTACCGGCTCAAGGAGATCACCTGCCCGGCCTGCGAGCACCGGGGGGTAGAATTGGATTTCCGCATCGTCATGTCGGTCCGCGAGGCGATTTACTTCGTCACCTGCAAGGCCTGCAAGCATCAGTTTCCCGAGCAATCCTCTCTCGAAGTCTTCGAATAACCGGCTTGTCTACTGCCTTCCGGGGATTTCGTGTATACTGAACCCATGACTTCCCCGAAGCCCCCAACCTCACCGGCCCCTCAACCCGAGGGCTCCAAACCCCGCAAGGAGATTCCGCTCGTCTCGGTCCCCAACGACCGGGACATGATCGCCGACGAGATGGCCGAGCTCTTCGACGAGGACAAGGTCACCCACGAGCACGGCTCCTCCGAACCCGAAGCGGATTAATCACAACCAATGCTGAGCGATGAGTGCTGAATGATGAATGGCGGAGGTGCGTCTGCGGCCTCACCGACCAGCCTTGTTGAGCAACCTGTAGAAGCCCCAGCTATGTCGTCACCGTGGATCAGGGATTGTCGAGAATGGCGTGCGGACCGATCACGCGGAGGCGAAGGCCGCCCTCGATTTTCTCGAAGGTGAACCGATGGGCCATGTCGATGCTGGCCTCCCAAATGCCCTCGGTTCCCTTGATGCGTTTGACGCGCAGCGACGGATGCGTCAGGTTGGAGGAGACAAGCAGTTCCAACTTCTGCTGAAACTGCCGTTGAACGTCCGGCGGGAGCTTCTTGTAGGCTCTGTCGAAGCGCGGCGAGCGGACAATGATCATGCCTTGTCCAGCTCAGCCAGAAACTCCTTCACGCCCTTCGAGACCTTGACCCGACCTTTGCGAAAATCCTGCTCGACCTTGCGCTCTTCTTCCTGCCAGCGCTTCGACCAGAACCACAGTTGACTTCGATCCACCGTCGCCAGCGGTTTGATCAGAATCCCGTCCTCACGCACCTCAAAATCCACCAGATCGCCGACTTTGATCTGCGCCTGCTTCCGCACCGCCGCCGGCAGAGTAATCTGATAGTTACGCTGAACCTTGGCCGCCGCTCCCATCGGAACCTCCGAATAACAGAATTTCAGAAAGACAGAAAAATACTACTCCCTCGCCGTTTGTCCGTCAAGGGCGACCCGTCCGTGAACGCTGAATGATGAGTGCTGAGTGATGAATGGCGGATAGGTACGTCTGCGGCCTTGCCAGCCGGCCTTGACGACCAACCGGGGAATATTTAGGCAGTCTTAGTCTTTGCGCCACAAAAGCGGCATCAGGGCGAATAGGCCGAGCATGAGGAGGTAGACCGCTCCTGCCACTGGGTCTCGGTAGGCCAGGTATTCCGAGATCATGAGACCACGAAGCCAGAGCACGACCGTGAGCTCGCAGGCCAGAAGGAAGATTAGCGCAACACCGCCGACCGCCAGAAGTCTGAGTGGGGTGGACGGCTTGACGAACCGGCGGGAGACCCACCGCGCCGCGAAGATAATCACGACGAGCATGACAGGGGCCTCGATCAGCTCGGCTGCCCGTTCGCTCACGCGCGGCACCAGCCACAGCACGCGAATCGGCCCGAGCACGAAGCCGGCCCCGAACACGAGGATAAAATAGACCGCTCCGGCCTTCAAAACCTGCATGATCAAATCCCGGCTCGAAACAGACAGAGCCGCGGCTGACGAACGGCGGCCAGGTTCGGCGCCGGACACGATGCGTTGACCTCATGCCGGCTCCCCTCGGTCTTACCGTTGGCCGGTCGCCTCATCGGATTAGAAGAACGGCGACCCGGCACCCTCTCCGCCTCCCAACACGCTCATTCCCGCCGTGCCGGACGCCTCACTGCCCATCCGTTCCATCCGCGGCGAAAGAGGGAAGGTGTTGCGACGCAGGACCAGTCAGCCCGCCGCACAGAGCCGCAACTCAAAAAAGTGAAAAGGCGACGAGTCGCTCGCAGACCCGTCGCCTTCCTGAAGCGACGGTCAAGTTCTCTCAGCAGGAGTTAATGATAAGGATTCCCGCCCCTATTTTCTCTCACATGCCTAATTGCAACCGTCCACTTTGAAACAATGCAGCGGTGAGGCGGTCCGCCGACTGGTAGCCAATCGGTCGTGATGGCATCTGCGCCAACTCCAAACAGATCGCCACTGTGTTATCGGCACGAGGCCTCGTCGAGAAATAGCCCTTGGCTTGAAAGGCGAAGTCGTTCATCGCACCCAGGACCCGCCGACTGCGGGGCTTCGAGAATGCCACCTCGCTAGAAGCGGCGACTTCTCGGGTAACCAGGTCCTCTCGAATACCAAGACCCTGAAGAATGGCCGCCAAAGCTGGCGCGAACGCGGAGGGGAAAGGCGCGTTTCGCGCTGGGATGATGACCGGAAGGAGCGATCGCTCACTCTGGCAGAGCACCAGGCGCGTGGGGCCGATGTTCAGCAGGCTCACGTACCAATCGCCAAGGATTCCAGACAACGCCGGCACATCGTCCTGCGGCTGGATCCGAAATCGGCGAACGACCCGTCCGGTGCACCTGAAGATCACCATGCGAAAGCTGGTCGATCACGCCTATTGGGGGGAATCAGAACGACTGATCTCGTAGCTTACGTTCGATCTCCGCGCGCACATCTTCCCAGGGCTGACCTGGGGCAGGGTTGGCCTTGTAGGTTTTCAGCCGTTCTTGGAGAATGCGCAAATGCCAGTCGGGAACCGGTACTTTTTGGGGAGAGGCGGCGATCCGTTCCCAGAGAGACTGAACGTAATCGATCTACTCGTCACCGAGAGATCGTTGAACCCTGGAGGCGGGTTGGGAATGATCTTGGACATGCAGAGAACCCCTTGGGGCAGTATAGCGCAAGCCCAGGGGCAAACAAAGCAGCCTCGCTCACTCTCTTCAAGACCGTCGTGCCATTCGTTATTGCCCTCTTAGTGCGCAAGAAAAAACTCCCGACACCTTTTCCACTTCACTCAAGTACTCCGCGCAGCGTCCATTTTCTTGTAGACTGTACCCCGGCTATGCGAAACGCGCTACATGAACGTCTGTCGAAACAAGGACCTCCATCCCCCTCTTCTCGGCCTCTGCCTACAACGTACGTATTCTCGCGCACGGTCGATGAGTAAGGGATAATGGAGAGCTTCGGCGTATAGAGTCACGAAAGGTTACAGAGTTATAAAAGTCTTCGAGCGGGATGTACACGCCAACAGATTTCGCCCACTCCCTGAGGCGCCCGTTGCACGCGATGTCCCAAGAAATGACCTCGATACCCCAGCCATGGTTCGCCAGACGCTCAAGGTCAGCGTGAAAGCCAGCGCCAGTTTCGTATCCTGCACCATCGCCAGTCATGAGTACTGCTATCCCGGGCGAGAGAGCATCAACGAGCGCGCGAAGCATGTGAACGTAAACATTGGTCAACACCTTGCTCTTTCCCTGAACCAGCACCGCGCTCATAAAGCTCAACCGTCACTCCGGTCTCCCGTAATCGCTTCCAAACTCGCTCGAGTTCAGGGGGTACTGACCCGACACACACTCCTTGAACCACGTCCCGCCCCGCCCTTGCGAGGTCGAACATGTTGTCAAATTGAATCCGAATTTCGCGCTCCGCGACAAAGCCCTCCTTCCTGCGTGCGACGTATTGGGCCGGAATGAAGATGTTGGAGTTGTCCCAGAAGATGTAGACCTTGTCTCTCTCTGGCATACCCCCTCCATTTCGGCATGCCAACGCGCGTCTTCAGCGGCGACTACACAACGGCAAATCCTATAGGCTTTTGCACCTCATGGCAAGGGGAGCGGCCCATGAGCGGCCGGTCCCCGTCACTCAATTCTCTTTGCCTCGGCTGGAAGGGATGGGCATGGAGGCTATCGCCATGGCGGGAACGAGATGTTGGAGAGCAGAGCGGGTGCCGGGCGCCGTTCTTTTATTCCGATGAGGCGGCCGGCCAACAGTACGGTATGGGACAGCCGTGGAGGCTCAACGCATCATGGCGGAGCCGGAACTGCCCGCCCTTCGTCAGCCGAGGCTGTCTTTCTTGTAGAGAAGGAGTCAGATGGATCGGATTACCTCGATGTTTGCCGATGCTGGAATGCGTCCGACGGTTGCCTCACGGTCCTTGCGCTGCGCCCGCACGATCTGGTCAATTCGCACGATCGCGCCCCGGTGCCAGTCGTCGAACGCTTCGTTCGTCGCGGACCGCTCGCGGTCCAGCCGCCCGACCTCGGGCCTCCCTGTTTCATTGCACAGCCAGGCCCGCTTCTCGCCTTTCATGACCCGCAGCTCGCTGACCGCCCGATACACATCGGGAGCCCGTCGCACGAGGCTCTTCCCGTCCTTGCGCAGAATCAGATAGGCGAACTTCAGCGCATCCTTGATGAAGCCCACCTCCCGATCCAGCGCCGCCACGACAGGGGGCGGCGTCCAGGGCCGCTCCTCGTGGCACCAATCCTCTTCCTTGACGAGCGCCGGACAGGGCCGCTCGTGCAGACAGGGGCTGTAGACGGTGCAGGCTCCGTCCGCCACCAGCCGATCCCGAAACCGGTGCAGCTCCCGCGCCGTCTCCCGCAGGGCCGGCTCCACGATCAGCAGGGTGCCGTGCCGATCGAGCCGCCCCAGTAGATCGCGGACCAGCTCGACCCGCCGCTCAACCGGCTCGCGGGCCTTGCGGAAGAGCTCGTTCAGCGCGTGGCTGACGACGATCAGGTCGTAGGGCCGGTCCTCCCGCTTGGCCATCCGGTCCAGCCGGGCGGTCCGCTCCAGATCGGCCTGCAGGGTCAGGAGACTGGCGCTCTGCACCGGGGCGATCCGCTCATAGGCCCGCCACAGGTCCGCACAGTCTCGGAGGGCGCGTTGGGACCGGTCCATGGCGATCGCCTGGAGCGGGCGATTGCCCAGTCCGAGACGATCGGTGAACCAGTCCAGCAGGGCCAGCGAGGCCGAGCCGGGCCCGCTCCCCAGATCCAGGACCAGGAACGGCTGCGAGGAGCCCGCTCCCTGCGGAGGCGGCATCTCCTCCAGCAACAGCCGGACCTTGGCCAGGTTCACCGGCACATAGTAGGACAGGTAGGCGAGGCGGAGCCGGTCGTCGTCCAGGTAGGAGGCGGCAAGGGAATCCCGTTCGCGCGTGAAGAGGCGGGACAGCCGCAGGACGCCCCGGACGACCTCCTGATCGGCCCTCCCTGCCTCGTCCGGCCCCCGTCGCCCGGAAACCTCGGACAGGGCGCGGAGGACCGCCTCCGACAGCCGGAAGCTCCGGGGCCCGCCGGTCCGGTTGACCATGAAAAAGACCCTCGTGTATGCTGGACCCCTACGAGCGAGGAGCCGTCATGACCGACACGTTGCTACAGGCCTATCATGAAGTCGAGCGCGCGATGGAGCGGTACAACCAGGCGCTCACGGAGCAGGTGGAGCGTCTGCGGTCTTCTGAGTCCGCCGACGCCGACAAGCTGGAGCGCATGACGCACGGAGCCAGAGCCATGCGCGACAGCAGCCTCATCTACCTCTCCTACGCGAAGTTCATCGCCTACGGGATGCCGGACAGCGAGGAGATGGTCCAGGACGATCTGCAAGGATAGACGTCGCTCGTCGTTCGTGAAGCGTAAAGCGCGCACGAGATACGAACGCCGCTTCACGAGCGACGAAGCCGAAAAACGAAGAGCCCGATCCCGTCCGGGATCGGGCTCTTGCGTTTCGGCCAACCCTCGACTCAGATGTTCTGCATGAAGTGGGTGACCATCGCCGGGTCCACGTCCGTCGTCCCCATGACCTGGGACATCGGCACGTTGGTGGACTTTTTGCCGGTCAGGCCGGACTCCACTTCGTCCACGATCAATTCCACCGGCATGGACTGGCCGCCGTACACGTGCGGCCCGGCGATGATCTTGGCCCTGGAGTGTCCGTAGATCGCCGTGGCCACGTCCTTGGCCAGCCAGCCGACGTAGTTGAACTCGGGGATCACGATCAGCTTGGCCTTCGCGCAAAGCTGCCGGAGCTCCCGGGTCGGGAACGGCCGGAGCGACCGGATCTTGATGAGCCCGACCTTGATCCCCTTCTCCGCACAGAGCCGGATCGCCTCCCGGGACTGGGCCACGGCGCTGCCCGACGCGACCAGCACGGCGTCGGCATCCTCGACGTCGTAGGCCGTGCACAGCCCGTCCATGTATTTCTCGATGTACCGGCGCGCGCGCTCGTTAGCCGCCCACACCTCCTGCTGCCAGACCGCGTGGATGTTGTAGGCCATGAAGTTCGACTTCTGCACGGGCGCGTCGCGCGAGAGCCGGGCCGGCGGATTCTCGGCGTCCAGCACGGGGACCGCCCCGCGCCACGCCTCCCGGGGCGGGAGCTTGATCCCCTTCTCCTGCATGTGCACGTAGCCGCGCGCGTGCGTCACGAAGAACCCGTCGCAGGCCACGCCGACCGGCAGGGTCACGTCGTTCTTCTCGCTGATGATGAACCCCTTCATGATGAAATCGTAGACGTCCTGCTGATTCTCCGCGTGAAACAGCACCATGCCGCTGTTCAGCAGGTAGGCGATCTCGATGTTGTCCGGCTGGATGGCCAGCGGCGCGTTCACGACCCGGCAGGTGAAAAACGCGACGGCCGGCAGCCGGTGGCCCGGCCAGGAGGAGATGCCCTCCAGCCCGCGCAGCGTACCGGGGCCCGCCGTGGCGGTGAAGCAGCGCACGCCCGCCCGTGAGCCGCCGGCGATGGCGGCCATCACGCCGATCTCCTCTTCGCCCCGGTAATACTCCTTGACGTACCCCTCCCCGTAGAGCACCCCCACGAGCTGCATGGTCTCGCTCTGGGGGGTGATCGGATAGGCGATCGCCAGGTCCACGTTGGATCGCCGGATGGCTTCCTTGGCGGCCTCGCTCCCCGTGATGAACTCGCGGGTGCGCGGGGCCTCCATGAACATGTGCTCGGGCGTGACGACCTTCTGCTTCTTGGCCTCCCCGTGCGGGTCCTTCTTGACGTCCGTCGGTTTCGGAGCCGCCACGCTGGTGATCGGATCGCCCTGGGGATTCGTTTTCTGCTCCGGCTCGAGGCTCGCGACCGAGTCGCCCTGCGGGTTGGCCTTGACAGCGGCTTTCGAGGATTCGCTCATCGTGTCACCTCTTGGAATCTATCGGCAGGACGCGGGCGCCCTACGCTTCCCGTTGCATGTGCTCGGCCTTGTGCCCGAAGGCGGCCGCGCTGGCCAGGCCGGCTTCCGTCGGCACGAACTCGAGCGGATTCGTGTGGGTCTTGCCTCCGTGCACCTTCGACTGGAGGCCCGTGAAGCGGACGTTCTCCCCGTTCGCGGGCAGCTTGAGGCCCATCTGCTCCCGCACCCGCTTGAACACCTGCGCCGCCCAGCGCAGCTTCGCCGCATCGCAGTCCCGGATGGTCAGCATGGCGTCCTCGTGGCCCTGCTCGGCGCAGAGGGCGCTGGTGCAGCAGTTGGTCCCCGCCCGGATCATCTTGAGCGTCAAGTTCGCGTAGTGGCAGTGCACACCGACGAAGATGCATGCCTCGATCTTGTTGCCCCAGATGGTCAGGTTCGGATGGTTGGGGTTGATGACTTCCTCCGGGTCGATCTTGGGGTATTTCGGCCGGTAGTCCGGCATGGGGATGATCAGCACTTCCGGAATCTGCGCCGCGATCTCCAGAACCGCCCTGGCCTTGTCCGCGGCGTGCTCGTTCCAGGCCCACAGCACCATCGGGCCGGGGAAGAGCGTCGCGTTCGGGCTCGTGAGCATCTTCCGGGCGATCTCCTCCATGACCTTTTCCTCGTCCTCGTGGTGGCCGTAGAAGAGGCCCTGGCCCGGCTCCGGCAGCGAGACGCCGAGCTGCGCGGCCGAGGGAGGATGGAATCCGGCCGGCCCCGGAATGATGATCGGTTCGCGTACCTGCTGGCTGCTCGTTTTCACTCCGCGTCTCCCTGGAGATTACCCGACGACCGGGCTGGCCAGCTTGGCCGTGGTGCCCTTGTCGTCGTACGTCACGTTGTCGGTGATCGCCGCCTGCGGCAACTGGTCGATCATGATCATCTTGATCGCGTGGTGCTTGGCCATGTTGTCGCAGACCCAGACGCACTGCGCGCAGCCTTTGCAGCGATCCACCGCCACGTAGGCCGCTCCGTACTTGTAGCCCTTCTCCTTGCCGGCCTCCGGGTTGTAGAGAATCGTGTTGGCCTCGGGACAGAACTGCGTGCAGAGCTTGCAGCTCGTCTGGGCGCAGATGTCAACGTTGATATCGGCGACGAGATACATCGAATCCTCTTTCTGCGGCGATCAGACCTTGGCCGCAGCGGCGGCTTCCGCCTTCCTGGCGGCCTTGCTGGCCTGATCCCAGCCGTTCTGGGCGGCAAACTCCCAGCCGGCCTTGATGACCGCGACGTTTTTCTCGATCAGCTCCTGCTTCTTCTTGAACTTCCGCTCCACCACGCTGTCCAGGGCCGCCGTGCCGCCCGACACCACGAACCCCTTGCCGAGGAACCGGTCCTTCACCGCCTGCGCCAGCGCGTCGATGGTGGTGAGGCCCGTGATGCAGCCGATCGCGCCCATCAGCGCCATGTTGGTGGCCAGGTCCATGCCGGACACTTCCAGCGAGATCTTCGTGGCGGGCAGGTAGTAGAGCTTCGCGCGGCGCTCCTCCAGCTCCCGCTGATGATCCTTCTGGAGTTTCATGGGCCCGTCATGGTTGATCAGCACGACGCCGTCCTCCTTCAGCCCGAAGTAGAACGGCATCGTGTAGGACTTCCCGTGCGTGATGACCTGGGGGTGGAAAATGATGATGATGTGCGGGAACGTGATCTCCCCGATCTCGTAGATCGGCTCGTCCGACACCCGCACGTAGCTCTCCACCGGCGCCATGCGTTTTTCGGAGCCGTAGAACGGCACGATCGTGCTCTCGCCGCCCGCGTTGATGACCGCCGTGCTGAGGATGTGCGAGCCGGTGACGACCCCTTGCCCTCCGACGCCGGCCATCCGGATGTTGAAACGCTTTGCCATCGCCGCGCTCCTCCTTTTAACTGGACGCCAACCGCGAACCGGCCGGAACTCAGGACTGGGTGATGGCCGCAGCAGCCGGCTTCGGGAGGAATTCCCTGTACCCGTACCGGTCCGCGAGGTACTGCTTGGCTTCGTCGCTGATGAACTCGCTGAACTGGTACCGGTCGCCCTCGACGTTCTTCGCGTCTTCCATCACCTTGTCGGTGGGGATCGCGTACTCGATGTTGCAGGAGGTGTAGGCCTGGATGTAGGAGGGACCGATTTCGCGGGCAATCAGCACCGCCTTCTTGATCACGTTCTCCACGCGCCGCGGGTTGTTCGGCACGACCGTCGCGACGTACGCACAGCCTGCCAGCTTCGCCAGGCCGACCATGTCCATCTTCTCGAACTTCTTGCCCAGCGGGGCCATCTTGAGCACGGCGCCGCGGCTGGTCATGCCGCTCTCCTGGCCGCCGGTGTTCCCGTAGACCTCGTTGTCCAGCATGATCGTGGTGAACTTCTCCTTCCGGAACCAGGAGTGGACGACCTGGGCGAAGCCGATGTCGGCCGTCCCGCCGTCGCCGGCCATGACGACCACGTCCTTGGGCTTGTCGCCGAACCGAAGCCGCAGCCCGCGGGAGAGACCGCTCGCGACCCCGTTCTGATCCCCGTAATTCCCGTAGACGAACGGAATGGCCGCCTGGGAGATGGACAGCCGACCGCAGCCGGCGGTGCCGACGGTGATCGTGTCTTCGGGGTTGGGGAAGGCGATCATGGCCAGCCGGATGAACAGGGTCATCGCGCAGCCGGCGCACATGGGGTGCTCCTCCAGGATCTCCTTGAAGGTCCCCATCTGCGACACCGATATCTTCTTGCCGAAGGGGCCGTGCTCGACCATGTCCCGATATTCCTTCGGCATGAACTTCCCGAAACCAGGCGTGAACTTGACGTAATCGAGGCTCATCTGATCCCCTCCCTCTATGGGCCACCGGGCGGGAGCCCGTCCGGTGATGACCGCGCTTTTCCCGTTGATTTCCTTAGTCTAAACGACCCCGAAACGTCCGGCTTTTGAGCCACTGAGTCTAGCAAGGCACCTCAAAAGTTGTCAATCGGAAAGTCCCCCAAAACCCGGGCCTTCCACGACCCTGCCGCATCGTATAACGTGGCGGATATTCAATGCAACTTTCCAGAAGGCCCACCCAAGCCGAAAGAAGGCCTACCCGCCCCCGTCCCGGTAGGCCATTGGCCCTAACCACCCCTCTCCCGGAGACGCGCCCAGCCGCGAGCGACATCCGCCCCCTGACTTGACCCTGGCCCGGACTCCCCCTATAATGCCTCACAATTACGCAAAAACACTCCCTTTTTCGGCTGGTGGAGAATTTCGTCGCGGCAGAGACGATGACCGTGTAAGCGAGCCTGAGCACCACACCTGAGACAGGCCGGTCGCCACTATGGGTCGGACGCTCGGCGTGAAACCACTGACGGTGGAAAGTCTCGACAGGATCAAGCGCGTCGCGCTGGACCTGGCTCGAGAGGCTTGCAAGAATCTGCGGCACTGCCACTACGCTGATCTCCGCATCGAGTTGATCGAGGTCAAGTCCGCACGGGCGGAGCAGGGGGCGGGGAAGTCCGCGCAGGACGACTACCTGTTCGGCTTCGGCGTGCGCGTGCTCGCCGGCCAGTCCGTTTCCTCCCCCGGCTACTTCGGCCACCGGCTCGGGCACCTGGACCTGCCGCGGCTGCCGGCGCTCCTGCGGGCCGGCCTCAAACAAGCCTACGACCGCGCCATCGCGAACGCGCGCCGGAAGGAGGAGGCGCGGAAACGGTTCCCGTTCCTGGGCCGCAGCCTGGCCGGCTGGCCGCTCGCGCCGATCGAGGCCCGCCAGGACACGATCAAGCCGGAATACGAGATCGATCCCCGCTCGGTCCCGCTCGCCGAGATCGCCCGCTACACCGCCGAAGTCTCCCGCGCCGTGAAGGGGCTGGGGCCGCGCATCCGGTTCAACTCGATCACGACCTCCACGAGCGTGAGCCGGGAGCTCTTCGCCAGCTCGGAAGGCGCGCTCCTCGACCAGTCCTTCGCCGCCACCCTGGGGCTCTGCTCGGTCGTGGCGGAGAGCGAGACCGCGGAGCAGGCGCTCTTCGACTACATCGGCCACCAGCGGGGCTGGGAGGTAGTCACCGAGGGGATGCGCAGCGAGCTGATCCGCCACCTGGACCTCCTGACCTTCGCGACGGGCCTGGGCCGCGACTGCCTCAAGCTGGTGGACGCGCCCCCCCTGCGCGCCACCGACAAGGAGGTCGTGGTCGTCACGGACCCCCACTACAACGCGCTGCTGGCCCACGAGATCATCGGCCACCCCGCCGAGCTGGACCGCGCGCTCAAGATGGAGACCGCCTACGCCGGCCGAAGCTGGCTGCTGCGCGGGCTCAAGGACAGTCAGGTCGGCAAGCAGGTGGCCTCCCCGCTCGTGACCGCCTACTCGGACCCGAGCCTCCCCGGCCTCGGCCACTACCTCTACGACCACGAGGGCACGCCGGCCTGCAAAGTGGTCCACATCGAAAAGGGCGTCTTCGCCGGCTTCATGAACAGCCGGCAGACCGCGGCGCTCCTCGGAACGGAGCCGAACGGCTCCTACAAGGCCATCGAGGCTTCCATGGTGCCGCTGATCCGCATGTCCACGACGGTATTCGGCGCGGGCGCGCAGGATCCGCAGAAGATCGTCGCGGAGGTGGACCGCGGCTACTACCTCGTGGGGCACCGAACCCCTTCGATCGCCGAATCGCGCGAGAACTTCAGCATCTCCGCCCAGAAGGTCTACGAGATCCGCAACGGCCAGATCGGGCAGCTCTACCGGGGCGGCGGCATGACCGCGGACACGAAGGAGTACCTCACCAAGGTGGACGCGATGGGCCGGGACCTGCGCCTCTTTCCCATCCCCAACTGCGGGAAGGGCCAGCCGATGCAGTCCAAGCGGCTGGGGAACGGAGGCCCGACCATGCGCAGTCGGGCCCGGCTCACGGGCCTATGATCCCGCTCGCCTCCCTCAAGGCCGTCGTGCAGCGCGCGCTCCGCCAGGTCGCCCGCATCAAGGACGTCCAGGAGGCCGAGGTCTACGCCTCCAGCACCGGACACCTCCTGTGCCGGCTCAACTACACCTCCGGCATCCCCTGCCACGGGGTCGAGGAGCCCAAATCGTCCGAGGCCCACGGGATCGGTCTCCGCGCCCTGTTCGCCGGCCCGGACGGCCCGCGCGTCGGCTTCGGGTTCGAGGAGCGCAACCTGTCCCCGGACGGGATCCGGCGCGCGCTGGAGAAGGCCCGCTACAACGCGGTCGCCGATCCCGACTTTGTCTCCTTCCCGGAGGCGCCCAAGCGGGACAAACCGGCGCGGGGACTCCCTTCCTTTTCCGACCGGGCCATCATGGACCTGAAGGATTCGGCGCTGGTCGAGGCCGGCTGGAAGGTCGTGGAGGAGGCATTGAAGACGTTCGAGTCTTCCGACGTGCTCCAGCGGCTCGCCGTCTCCAAGGAGAAGCTCTCCGGGCTGGGACTGATCGTGGGAGGAGACGTGAGCCTGTTCCGGCAGCGGATCGCGCTCGCATCCACCCGGATGCCCAAGGTGCAGACCGACGAATCCACCGCGATCACCGCCGCCGTCACGGCCATGGTCGAGCGGAAGCAGGCCAAGGGCACCGGCTATTCCGCCGCCACCCACCTGGCCAGGTTCAAGGGCGAAGCCGGAGCGGAAGCGGCACGGAACGCGATCCTGGCGATCAACGGGCAGCGGCTCCCCAGCGGCTCCTACACGGTGATCCTCGGCCCGCAGCCGGTCTCCGACCTCATGACCAACCTGATCCTCCCGAGCCTCAGCGCCGATTCCTTCTACAGCTCCCGCTCCGCCTTCCTGGGGGAGGTCGGCCGCACGGTCGCCGCCGACCAGCTCACGATCTACGACGACGGGGCCGCCAGGAACGGAGTCGCCAGCAAGCGCCTCACCTGCGAGGGGCTCCCGACCGGGCGGACGGACCTGATCCGGAACGGCGTGCTCCAGGGCCTCCTCTCGAACCACTACGAGACCCAGCGCCTGCTCCGCGATCCGCACGGCAGGGAGAAGCTGGGTCTCAATCCCCAGGATCACCCGGACATGCTCGCCCCGCGCAACGGCTTCCGGATCGCGACCCGGGGCATCCGCCAGTTCGACGCGATCCCGAGCGTAGCCGCCACGAACGTCTTTATCGAGGGCGCGGCGCCCTACACGACCGAGAGTCTGCTGAGCCTCGTGGGCGACGGCGTCTACATCGGCCGGATCTGGTACACTTATCCGGTGAACGGGCTGCGGGCCGGCGACTTCACCTGCACGGTCGTAGGGGACTCCTTCCTGATCCGCAACGGGGAGCTCGCGGCGCCGCTCCGGAGCAACGCCGTGCGCATCACCGGCAACATCAGGGCCCTGCTGCGGAACGTAGTGGGCGTGACCAAGCAGGCCCGGCCGGTCATCGGATGGGCTTCCGAGGAAGTCGTCTACGCGCCGGAGATCGCGGTCCGCGACCTGTCTCTCACCGAGATTGCCCAATACATGGAATCGGTGTAGACTTCCCCTCCATGCCCCTGCGCGTCATCATTCCGGGCGAGGAGGAGAGCCAGCAGTTCGAGGGCGGCGTGCACAAGCGCCCGCCGATCCCGGACGGCTCCCTCAAGGCCGAGTGTCCCAAGTTCATGAGCCACGGCCCCTGCGGCGGAGTCCGCAAGGGGGGCTTCTGCGAGGTCTATCCGGAGATGCGATGCCCCTGGGTGACGCTCTACTTCGAGCTGGAGAAGATCGGACAGGTGGATTGGATGAAGCAGGTCTGAACGAATGGCGCGAGGCGAGGGGCACGAGGCGATGGGCAAGAAAACGAGAAACACAACGAAGCTAGGGTACAACGAGCGGCACGCGAAGAGCGGCATCGCTGAGCCCCTGCCGGAGATCGAGACCTGGCCGAACCAGTACAAGGGGTACGAAATCGCGATCGAGATTCCCGAGTACACGGCCATCTGCCCCAAGACCGGGCTTCCGGACTTCGGCACGATCCGGATTCGCTACATGCCGGACCGGGCCTGCCTGGAGCTCAAGTCCCTGAAACTCTACATCCACGCCTACCGGAACCTGGGCATCTTCTACGAGAACGCGGTCAACCGGATCCTGCAGGACGTGGTGGCCGCCTGCCGGCCGGTCCGGGCCGTCGTCACCGGCGAGTTCACCGCCCGGGGCGGCTTGCGCAGCGTGATCGAAGCCAAGTATCCCTGACCACCGGCGCGGTGCTCCTCGGAGCCGGCGCCATCCTCGCCCGTCTGTCCCGCGAGCCCCTTCGTGCGGCCGAATGTCGCAGCACCATGGCTTATCTTTGTCGGTTGAGCTTCCTTTCTCCTTTAGCTGCGGCGCGGCCGGCCGGTGGTCCACCCTCAGATTCGGCTCAAGCCGCCTATCCAGCCAACCGATCGTCTAAACAATGGAACCGGCTGGAACGGGACGGCCTACAGCGGTTCATGGCCGCCCGTGAACTTGCGTCCTTCGCACCGAGTCCGGCGCCACGCGGCGCCGTCGCCCAACGAGGGGGATCGCCATGAAAGGCATTGTCTTCACCGAGTTCCTCGGCATGGTGGAAGACCGTTTCGGGGGTGAAACGGTCGAACGGATCATCGAAGAAGCCGCTCTCCCGTCCGGCGCGGCCTACACCGCGGTCGGCACGTACGATCACCAGGAGCTGGTCCGCCTGGCGGGACGGTTGAGCGCCGCCGTGAAAGTCGGCGTGCCGGAGCTCGTTCAGGCCTTCGGGGAACATCTGTTCGGACGATTCGTGCAGGCGTACCCTCACTTCTTCAAGGGCGTCGATTCCGCGTTCGCCTTCCTCGCGGCGATCGAAGACCACATCCACGTGGACGTGCGGAAGCTCTACCCCGACGCGGAGCTGCCGACCTTCGTCTGCACGACCCTGGGGCCGGATCGGATGGAAATGACCTACCGCTCCAAGCGTCCGTTCGGAGACCTGGCCGAGGGCCTCATCAGAGGCTGCATCAAGCACTTCGGCGAGCGCATCGCGGTTCAGCGCGAGACCTTGCCCGGGGAATCCGGCACGGCCATCCGCTTCACCCTGACCCGTACGAAATCCTGACATGAACGATCCGGTTCTGCTGCAGCGGCGCGTCGAGCGCGAGAAGCGGGCGCGCCAGGAAGCCGAGATCCTCCTCGAGGCAAAGAGCCTGGAGCTCTATCACGCCAACGAGGAGCTCAGGCGGGCCGCCGAGAAGCTCGAACAGCGCATCGCAGAACGGACGCGCGACCTCGCGTCCACCAACGAGCAGCTCAGGGAGGAAATCCGCGCGCGGGAGCTGGCGGAAGAGGAGTTGAAAGCGGCCAAGGAGGCGGCGGAGGCGGCCAGCGAGGCCAAAAGCCAGTTTCTGGCGAACATGAGCCATGAGATCAGAACGCCGATGAACGGCGTGCTCGGCATGACGGAGTTGCTGCTGAGCACCGATCTGACCGCCAGGCAACGGAACTTTGCGGAAACCGTCCGCCGGTCGGCCCTTGCATTGCTGGACCTCATCAACGGGATTCTGGACTTCTCCAAGATCGAGGCGGGCAAGCTGGAACTGGAGGCGACGGACTTCGACCTGCGCTCTACGGTGGAAGAGGCGGTGGATCTTTTGGCCGAGCGCGCGCACGCGAAGGGGCTGGAACTGGTCTGCCACGTTCCCGATGCGGTCCCCACGAGCCTGCGCGGCGACCCGGTCCGGATCCGCCAGATTCTCACCAACCTCGTCGGGAACGCGATCAAGTTCACCGAGCACGGCGAGGTGGTCGTGCGCGTCACGACGGTCGAAGAGGGGATCGAGTCCGCAGTGCTGCGCCTGGCCGTGACGGACACGGACATCGGAGTCCCGCCCGAATCCCAGGCCCGGCTATTCCAGGCCTTCACCCAGGCCGACGGCTCCACCACCCGCAAGTACGGCGGAACCGGGTTGGGTCTGGCCATCGTCAAGCAACTGGCCGAAAAGATGGGGGGCTCCGTCGGGGCGGAGAGCCGGGTGGGACAAGGTTCGACCTTCTGGGCGAACATCCGTCTGGCCAGACAGACCGGTCCGGCGCAGGCCCTGCCGGACTGCAGTCGGAACCTGGAGACCCTGCGGATCCTCATCGTGGACGACAACGCCACCAACCGGACCATTTTGGAGGAGCAGACCGCCTCGTGGGGCATGGAACGCGACACGGCCGAATCCGGCCGCCAGGCGCTGGACCGGTTGCGCGAAGCGGCTGCCCGCGGCAGGCCCCACGACCTCGCCATCCTCGACATGCAGATGCCCGAAATGGACGGGTTGACCCTCGCCCGCATCATCAAGAGCGAACCGACCCTGGCCCATACCAAGCTCGTCATGCTCACTTCGCTCAGTCGGGATGGCCAGGACCGCCAGGCCAGAGCCGCGGGCATCCAGGCGTTTCTGACGAAGCCGGTCCGACAGTCCAGCCTCTACAACTGCCTGCTCGATGTGATCGGCTGCGTGCCGGCCTGCCGGCTTCCGCCTGCCGCCGGCCAGCTCCGTGAGACCGGCTCTCGCCCGTTTGGCTCTGGGCGCATCCTCCTGGCCGAGGACAACCCGGTCAACCGGGAAGTCACGCTCGGCATGCTCGAACTCCTCGGCTGCCGGGTGGACGTGGCCGAGGACGGGCTGGAGGCCGTCGCGGCCCTGGCGAGAGAGCGGTACGATCTCGTGCTCATGGACGGTCAGATGCCGGTGATGGACGGCTTCGCGGCCACCGCGCAGATCCGCGCTCATGAATCGTCGCTCGTGAAGCGTGAAGCGAGAACGGAATCCGAGCCTTCACGAGAGACGCTAGACGAAGGACGAGCGACGGGCCGCGTCCCGATCGTCGCCCTGACGGCCCACGCCATGGAGGGAGACCGCGAACGGTGCCTGGCCGCCGGCATGGACGATTACCTGAGCAAGCCGTTCACGCTGGAGCAGTTGCAAGCGACCATCGAACGATGGCTGCCGCGCCTCCCCGTGGAAGCAAGAGCAATCCCTCCGGCAGCGGTCTCTTCCCCTGAGCCCGGCGGTTCCGCCATCAATCGCAAAGCCTGGGACGCCATCCGCGCGCTTCAACGCGAGGGGCGTCCGAATGTGCTGGATTCGGTCATGCGGCTGTACCTGCAGGACTCGCGCAAGCTGATCGAGGCGATTCGCCGGGCCGTGGCCACCGCCGACGCTCCGGCGATCCAGCAAGCCGCGCACAGCCTCAAGTCCAGCAGCGCCAACCTTGGCGCCACCGCCGTCGCCGCGCTCTGTCGGGAGATGGAAAGCCTGGCCAGGGCCAAGGAACTCGCCCAGGCGATGGAGCTGCTGGGACGACTGGAGACCGAGTACCGCCTGGCCTGTGAAGCCTTCGCCGCCGCGATCAAGAAAGGATGCGGATAATGCCGGATGTCGCGGGCAAGACCGGCCCCCTGGCCCTGGTGGCGGACGACGACCCCGTCAACCGCCTGCTGGCACGCGAGGCCATCGAGCTGGCGGGGGCGGCCGTAGTCGAGGCCGAGAGCGGCGCCCAGACGCTGGAAGCGTTTGCCCGGCTGCGCCCGGACATCGTCCTGCTCGACGTGGTGATGCCCGACATGGACGGGTTTGCCACCTGCGCCGAGCTGCGGCGCCTGCCGTACGGCGAGCGCGTCCCTGTGCTCATCATGACGGGGCTCGACGACCTGGAGTCCATCACCCGTGCCTACGACGTCGGGGCCACGGACTTCACCGTGAAGCCCTTCATCCCCCTCATCCTGAGCCATCGGATCCGGTACATGTTGAGGGCCAGCCGCGCCATGGAGGCCCTGCGCGAAAGCGAGGCCAACCTGGCCCACGCCCAGCGACTCGCCCGCCTCGGAAATTGGCAGTTGGAGATCCCGACCTCCGCCTTGACGGTCTCGGAGGAGGGACGCCGCATCCTCGGCTTGCCCCAGACCGCACCCGTCACCATCGAGACGCTCGCCCACGCGGTCCACGTCGAGGACCAAGAATTCGTGACCCAGTCCCTCCAGGCGACCCTGACCGACAAAGCGCCGTTGGCCATCAACCTCCGGGTCCCGACTCCCGATGGAACGGAACGCATCGTCCACATGCAGGCGGAGGTCGTCTGCGGCGCGGCCGGGACGCCCGAGCGGATGTTCGGCACGGTCCAGGACGTCACGGACCGCAAGCGAGCGGAGGAGCAGATTCACCGGTTGGCCTACTACGACGGCCTGACCAACCTGCCCAACCGGCGCCTATTCCGCGATCGCTTGCTCCAGGCCCTGGCCTCCGCCCAACGTCGGCAGAGCACGCTGGCGATCCTGCTCCTGAACCTGGACCGACTCAAGCGTATCAACGATACCCTGGGGCATTCGGTGGGCGATCAGGTTCTGCGCGGCGTCGCCGAGCGGCTGATGGTCTACGTGAGAAGAAGCGACAGCGTCGCGCGGCACGCGCCGGACGGAGCCGCCGCCGTCTCGCGCCTGGGCGGAGACGAGTTCACGGTCCTGCTGACCGACCTCGAATCGGTCCAGGACGCGGCGAAGGTGGCAAGGCGCCTCTTGAAGTCGCTCGCCAAGCCGTTCAAGGTCGAGGGCCATGAGGTGTTCGTCACGGCCAGCATCGGGCTGAGCCTGTTTCCCGCGGACGGGACGGATGCGGAGAGCCTTCTGAAGAACGCCGACGCCGCGATGAACCACGCCAAGGAACAGGGGCGCAACGTTTACCGGTTCTATTCCCAGGAGATGAACGCGGACGCGGCGCAGCGACTGACGCTGGAGAGCAAGCTGCGGCGGGCCCTGGACCGTGGGGAGTTCGAGCTGCACTACCAGCCGCAGGTGGACCTCCGCCGCTGGAACATCGTGGGCGTCGAGGCGTTGATCCGGTGGCGTCACCCGGAGCTGGGCACCATCCCGCCCGCGAAATTCATTCCGCTGGCCGAAGAAACCGGTCTGATTCACGCGATCGGGGAATGGGCCATCCGAACGGCCTGTGCACAGCACCGAGCCTGGCTGGCGGCCGGATTTCCGCCCATCCGCATGGCGGTGAACCTGTCGAGCCTGCAGTTTGAGGAGCAGGACCTTTGCAAGAAAATCGCACAGGCCCTGCGCGACACTTCCATGGACCCGCGGTACCTGGAGCTGGAGCTGACCGAGGGGATCGTCATGCGGGACGCTGGAACCACGATTGCGGCCCTGCAGCGGTTGAAGCAATTGGGGCTGCGCCTGGCCATTGACGATTTCGGCACGGGCTATTCCTCCCTGAGCTACCTCAAGCGGTTCCCGATCGACACCGTGAAGATCGACCGCGCATTCGTCAGGGACCTCGCCGAGAACTCCGACGATGCCGCGATCGTGACCGCCATCATCGCCATGGCCCACAGCCTGAAACTCCGTGCGCTGGCCGAAGGGGTCGAGACGAGACAACAGCTTGCCTTCCTGCAACAGCAGGGGTGCGACGAGTTTCAGGGATACCTCGTCAGCAAGCCGGTCCCCGCTGAGGATCTGGCGCAGCTCCTGCGAGGCTTCCGTTCTCCCGACACCCGCGAGGTCTCCGTCCCCGCCGGTCTCGGCTGACCCGTCCCCTCTTGAATCCCCATTGAGAGCGCGTTACCCTCGTGTGGGATGGCGACCTATGCGATCGGTGACGTGCAAGGCTGCTTTTCGGCGCTGCGCCGGCTGGTCGAACTGATCCGCTTCGACCCGGCGCGGGACCGCCTTTGGTTCGTCGGCGACCTGGTCAACCGAGGGACCGAGTCTCTGGCCGTCTTGCGCTACGTGAAGGGGCTGGAGCCGGCGGCCCTCACGGTCCTGGGGAACCACGAGCTGCACCTGCTGGCCGTCGCGGCCGGGGTGCTCCCGCCCCATCGCAAGGACACGTTCCACGACGTCCTGACCGCGCCGGACCGGGAAGAGCTGCTGGCCTGGCTGCGCCGCCAGAAGCTCGCCCATCGGGAAGGGGGCACCTTGCTCATCCACGCGGGGTTGCTTCCCCAATGGACCGCGCAACGGGCGGTCGAGCTGGCGCGGGAGGTCGAGCCGCTCCTGCAATCGGACGGGTATGCCGACTTCCTCGGGTACCTCTACAAGGTCGGGTACCTGACCAACGGCGGCCCGCGGCGATGGGCCGACGACCTGGCCGGCTTTGAGCGATGGGGCGTCGTCGCCAACGCCCTGACGAAGCTGCGGGTCTGCTCGGCGGACGGGGACATGCACCTGTCCCACAAGGGGTCGCCGGAATCCGCCTGGCCCGGCTTCCTGCCCTGGTTCGAGGTGCCGGGACGAAGCAGCGCCGACGCGACCGTCGTCTTCGGCCACTGGGCGGCGTTGGGGTTGAAGATTCGGGACCGGGTGCTCTCCCTGGACAGCGGCTGCGTCTACGGGCGGCAGTTGACGGCGGTGAGGCTGGAGGACCGTCGGGTCTTCCAGGTGCCGTTCACGGGGCCGGCTTGACCGAACCACTGCATCCAGGCCGTGATGCAGATGCACTTCCTGTTAAACGATGCGGACGGTCTACTTCATGTCCAGCTTGGTGAATTTCGAGCCGGACAGGGTCACCCCGCCCATCAGTCCCCTCTGGCTGAAGACGAACGCGAGGATGGGCTCGGCCAGCTTCGTCGTGTCCAGCGATCCCTCGGCCCCGACCGTCACGATGGTCGCGCCCGCATCCACACCCAGCTCGAAGCCCGTGCTGCTCCTGAACTTCTCCAGGGCCACGTCCTTCATGAACATCAGGATCACGGAGGTCTTTTGCGCCCCGATCTGGAAGCCGAACGAGGCCCCGGCGAGATTGTAGTAGTCAACGGTCTTCCCGGCAACTCGAAGCGCGCCCGTGCCGTACTCGGCGCCGAAGATGAAGCCGGCCTTGTAGATGGAGGGAAACACCAGGACGCCTTTGGCATGCTTGAGGAAGTCTTCCGAGCCCGTAATCTTTTCCGCAAACTCCTTCAAGGTCAGGTCCACGTCCGCATCAATTTCCTTGGCGTCAGCGGCAAGAGATACGCCAGGCGACGCGACGATCCAAACGAGCGCCGCCCCTACTGCAAGAACCCTGACCGTCGAACGCCAGGCAGCCATCCATCGTGCCAGAACGCGCATGACAACCTCCTCTCCGGAAATTCCCCCGATTCCTGCTCAACCCCGCGGAGACTGACGGCCAGGTGAAACTATGAAGTCATGCCGTTCGCCAGTCAAGGGGGGGCCGCAGACACCGCAACTCCCATACGTTCCAGCTCATCCAAGATTGCTGGATTGAAGTGGGACCAGCAGGCGGCGTGGCGTGCCCTCTCGCTTCCGCGCCTCCCGGCTGAAAAAGGATCAAGAAGAGACGCTGGCGGATCACCGATCGGCCCGCCCCTCGTCAGCCGAGGCGATCCTTGAATTGACTGCGAGTCGGAGAGATAACAAGCAGGCGCGCTGTTACACGCTGGCGCCCATGCGGGTGTCGTCCACGAACCGCTCGGTGTCGTCGTCGATCGCGCGGCCTTGGCGGCCGCGGGCCTGATGAATATAGATGACCTTGGCGTCCACTTTTTCCTGCTGGGGCGGCGGAAGCGCCATCTCGTACTTGACCGGCATCCGGTGGTCGGCGAGCTGGAGCTCGGGGTTGTACACGCTGTTGAACTTCCAGAGCATCTTGATGAAGTTCGTCTGGCCTCGCAGCAGGTGGCCGGCCGCGATCTGGACCGTCCCCTTGAGCGCCTCCCAGCCCAGGTGCTTCATGTTCAACACCTGCTGGGTCTTCACCAACTCCTCGTAGAACTCGGTCAGCGGGAGCTTGGTCGGCATCACCGCGTGCTGGATGTCGAAGAGCCGGTAGTCGCGGGTGTTGATCCGGCTGGCCTCCGTGTGCCAGGTCTCCGTGCCCGGATAGGGGGTGTTCACGCTGACGTTGACGATCTCCGGGATCTCCATGCACCACTGGCGGATCACCTCGAACCGCTCCCTGTCCCAGCCGGGGTCGGCGATCAGGTTGATCGCCACCGTGATGCCGAGCGAGCGGGCGTACTCCAGCGCCTCGAAGTTCTTCCCGAGGCTGATCCGCTTCCGGTGCTTCTTGAGGCCCTCCTCGTCGATCGCCTCCACGCCGATGAACATGTACTCCATGCCGAGGGTCTTCCAGAACTTGAAGACCTCCTTGTTCCGGAGCAGCACGTCCCCCCGCGTCTCCAGGTAGTACTGCTTCTTGATCCCCTCCTTCGCGATGGCCTCCCCGATCGCCATCCCGTGCTCGGCCTGGATGAAGGCCACGTCGTCCACGATGAAGATGCCCGGCTCCTTGATCCGCGCCAGATCCTCGACGACCTTCTCGGGGCTGACGCGGCGGTAGCTGCGGCCGTAGAAGGTCCAGGCGCTGCAGAACGAGCAGTCCCAGGGGCAGCCTCTGGTGAACTCGATCGAGGCGCAGGGGTCGAGCACGCCGATGAAGTACTTCCGCCGGTGCCGCAGCAGGTCGCGGGCCGGCCGCAGCTCGTCCAGGTTTTCGACGAAGGCGGGCGGCATCCCGGCGCCGTCGGGCATGAGGACGCCCGGCACCTGGCCGACGGCTTTCCGGTCGTGCCGGACCGCCTCCAGCAGCTTCGTGATCGCCGCCTCGCCCTCGCCCCTGAGCACGCAGTCGACCGCCCCGGCCCCGTGGTCCAGGAACTCCTTGGCCACGAACGAGGCGCTGTGCCCGCCCACGAACACGAAGCTGCCGGGCAGCTTCTCCTTCGCCGCCTTGGCCAGGTCGACGATCTCCGGCACGTTCGCCAGATAGTTGCAGGAGAAGCCGACCACGTCCGGCTTCCAGCGATCCAGAACCTTGAAGAAGTCCTTGTGGCTCTCCACCTGCAGGTCAATGAGATAGATCTCGTGTCCGGCCCGCCTGGCCGCCTCCGCAACCAGCTCCAGCCCGAGCGGCTCCAGGCGGAGATAGATCTTCGTGTACATCAAGGGGCTGGGGTGGACGGCCAGGAACTTCACTCGATGTCCTCCGTCGCCTGTATCTGCTGCGGTAAGCCCGGCACAAGGAGCCGGCTTCCCTTTCCCGATGAGGCGTGACTCGGGCTTCTACTAGAGCGCGATTCGCGTGCGATTGTGCAGTGGAACAACCCCCAAGATCAAGCGAATTTCACAAGGAGCGGCGCACGGCTGATTGCCGAGGGCCAAGAAGGATCTGCTATCGGTAGCTTTCCTGGTCGGTGGGAAACTTCCCCTGCTCGACTTCTTCCTTGTACCGGCGCAAGGCCTGCAAGGCGTCGGCTTTGAGGTGGGCGTAGGGCTTCACGAACTTGGGAACGAAGTCGTCGAAGAGGCCGAGGAGATCGTAGAGGACCAGCACCTGTCCGTCGCAGTGGGGGCCGGCTCCGATGCCGATCGTGGGGATCGCGAGGGCCTGCGTGATCTGGCCGGCCAGGCCGGCGGGGATGGCTTCCAGCACGATCGCGAAGGCCCCGGCCGCTTCCAGCGCCTTGGCGCCCGCGAGCAGGGTCTCGGCCTTCTCCGGCTCTTTCCCCTGGACCTTGTAGCCGCCGTACCGGTGAACCGATTGCGGGGTCATCCCGATGTGGCCCATGACGGGAATGCCGAAGCCGGTCATGGCCTGCACCCGGTCCGCCACTGTCGCGCCGCCCTCCAGCTTGACCGCCGCGGCTCCCGCCTGGACGAGCCGGCCCGCGTTCCGGACCGCCTCCTCCACCGAGACTTGGTAGGAGAGGAAGGGCATGTCCGCGATCACGAGCGACCGCTGCGCGGCGCCGGCCACCAGCCTGGTGTGGTAGAGCATGTCCTCCATCGTGACCGACAGGGTGTCCTTCCTCCCTTGCACGACCACGCCGAGCGAGTCGCCCACGAGCAACACGTGGAGCCCCGCCTGCTCGACAATCCGCGCCCAGAGGGCGTCGTAGCAGGTCACGACGACGAGCTTCTGCCGCTGGGCCTTGGCGCGCTGGAATTCGGGGACGGTCATGACGCTACCCTACCCCAGTTCCGCTCTGGTGAGAATCTCCGGCAGCCGGTCGATCGCCTTGATCGCCATGACGTGGACGCCGTCGCAGTGGGGCCGCACCGCCTTGATCGTGCGCACGGCGATCTCCACGCCCGCGTCCAGCTCGTGCTGGGGCCCGGCCGCGCGCAGCTCCGCGATCATCTCCTCCGGCACCGAGATGCCGGGGATGTTGGCGTTCATGAACTCCGCCATCTTCGCCGAGCGCAGCAGCAGGATGCCGGCCAGCACCTTGACCTTGAACTTGCGGACGGTCTTCATGAAGGAAGCGAACTGCTCCGGATGGTAGATCGCCTGGGTCTGGAAGAACTGGGCCCCCGCGTTCACCTTCGTCTCGAACTTCGCGAGCATCGGCCCGAGCGGATCGGCCTCCGGCGTCACCGCCGCGCCGATCGTGAAATCCGTCGCCCCGTCCAGCCTGTTGCCCGCCAGGTCCCGCCCGTTGTTCAGTCCCTGGACGACCTGCATCACCTGGACCGAATCCAGGTCGTAGACCGGCTTCGCGTCCTTGTGGTCGCCCACGGTCGGATAGTCGCCGGTGAGGCAGAGGATGTTGCGGATGCCCAGGAGGTGCGCGCCCAGCAGGTCCGACTGGATGGCCAGCCGGTTCCGGTCCCGGCAGGTCATCTGCATGACCGGATCGTGGCCCAGCTCGTAGAGGAGCCGGCACATGGGCAGCGAGCCGGCCCGCATGATCGCCGCCGTGTTGTCGGTGACGTTGACGGCGTGGACCCGCCCGACGAGGCTCTTGGCGCTTGCGAGCACCGTGGAGACGTTCGTCCCCTTGGGCGGGTTGTATTCGATCGTGACCGCGAACGTCCCCTGGTCCAGGACTTCCTTCAGACGGCGCCGCGGGCCCACGCTCACTGTCTTCCCTCGCGTTTCACGTTTCACGCCTCACGTTTCACGCGGCTTTCACGCAACGCCGGCCGCCCGCTTGGCCGACTCCAGCGTATTGTCGAGCAGCATCGCGATCGTCATCGGCCCTACGCCGCCCGGCACCGGCGAGATCCAGCCGGCCTTCTGGCTGACCGGGCCGAAATCCACGTCGCCCACGAAGGTCCCGTCCTCCAGCCGGTTCACGCCCACGTCAATGACCAGCGCCCCGTCCCGCACCATGTCGGCGGTGACGAACCTGGCCTTGCCGATCGCCACGACCAGGATGTCCGCCTCCCGGCAGACCCCGGGAAGGTCCTTCGTCTTGGAATGGCAGATCGTGACCGTGGCGTGCCGGTGCAGGAGCAGCAGCGCCGCCGGCTTGCCCACGATGTTGCTCCGCCCCACCACCACCGCCCGCTTGCCCTCGATCGAGACGCCGGTGGATTCGATCATCTTGACCACGCCCTTGGGCGTGCAGGGCGTGAACAGGGGATTGCCCTCGACCAGCCGGCCGACGTTGTAGGGATGGAAGCCGTCCGCATCCTTGGCCGGAGACACCGCGTCCAGGATGACCTTGCTGTCGATCTGCTTGGGGAGCGGGAGCTGGACCAGAATGCCGTGGATCTTCGGGTCCGAGTTCATCTTCTCGACCAGGGCCAGCAGCTCGGCCTGGGTCGTGGAGGCCGGCAGCTTGTGCTCGTCCACGTAGATGCCGGCTGCGTCGCAGGCCTTCTGCTTGTTCTTCACGTAGAGCTTGGAGGCCGGATCGTCTCCCACCAGGATGGCCGCGAGCCCCGGCCTGACGCCGGTCCGCGCGACCAGGTCCGCCACGTCCTTGGCGATCCGCTCCCGGATCGTCTGCGCCAAGGCCTTCCCGTCTATCAGCCGTGCCGGCACGAGTCCCTCCGTGAAAGAAGCCGTACGAAACGCCGAACCATAACAGGGGGTTCGAAGGGAAGTCAACGTCTCGGTCCTCGCGGGGCGCGCCGGCCCGTTTCTTGACAGGGCCTTCGCACGTCGATTACCATGCACTCGACATCCGGACACAACGCCTCCCCCACGGCCCCGGCCCACAACGCCGCGCGCGACGAACCGACACCAGATGGACTCTTTCCAACCCGGCACAGGCATCACTCGGGCCCTCGCGTTCGTAGGCTTCTGGCTCGCCCTCACCCTGGCCCACCCAGACCCGGCGCCGGCGCTGCAGGTGACCGGCCTCCAGGCCCCGGAGAGCTTCCTGAGCGATCCCGGCGGGGAGGGCTATTTCATCTCCAACGTCAACGGCGATCCGGACGTGACGGACAACAACGGGTTCATCACCAAGCTGGACAAGGCCGGCGGTCTTCTCAAACTGCACTTCATCCGCGGGGGAGAGGAGGGAGTCGTCCTGCACGCCCCCAAAGGCCTGGCGATCGTCGGCCAGACCCTCTACGTCGCGGATCTGGAGGCCCTGCGCGGGTTCGACAAGGTCACGGGCAAGCCGGTCGTGACGGTGCCCCTCGCAGAGCACCACAGGGGCGGAACCGGGCGGGGCCCCGCCCTGGCGGACGTGGCCTATGACGGGAAGGGCCTCCTCTACGCCTCGGATATCGAGGCGGACACGATCTACCGCATTGACCTTGGCAAGCGCCATGCGGTATCCGTGCTGGTCCGGGACCCGATCCTGGCCGGCCCCCGCGGCCTGGCCGTGCACCCGAAGACCGGCAATCTGATCGCCGTGAGCTGGCACAAGGGCAAGATCGTGGAAATAACCCCGGACGGGAAGGTCACCGAGCTGGTCTCCAACGGCTTCTTCTCCGCCCGGTTCCACAACCTGGACGGGGTGGACTTCGACAGTTGGGGCACCATGTACGTCTCGGACTTCACGGCGGGCAAGATCTGGCGGATGCGGCCGGACCGGCGCTTCGACGTGATCGCCGAATACCTGCCGACCCCGGCCGACATCAGCATCGACCGGGACAACCATCTCATCCTGGTTCCCTACCATTACGGGAACGCCGCCGAGATCAACGGGCTGGAAACGCCGGTGAAGCGGGGCGAGAAGCAGAAGCGGACCCTCGCCGACTACGGCTTCACGATGCCGGGGGCGGACAAACCGGGCGAGAAGCCGCAGGGACGGGCGAAATGAGCAAGTGCGTCTATTGCCGGTCGCGGAAGGGCAAGCGGGCCTGCCCGGCGCTGGGGGGATCCATCTGCAGCCAGTGCTGCGGGGAACACCGGACCGTGCGGATCGCCTGCCCCGCCGGCTGCGTCTACCTGGACAGCAACAGCGAATATCAGCAAAAGCGGATCGGCGACCGGTTCGCGCTCGCCCGGCGCGACTTCTACAGGGAACTGTTCGACCTCGGCGGCGAGAAGGCCGCGGCCCTGTTCAACCTGATCGAGGTGGTCTCGTTCAGCTATTTCCAGGGACGGCGGGACGGGCAGGACGCGGAAGTGATCGCGGCCATCCAGGCGCTGCGCCGGACGTTGAGCCCGCTCCACATCCCGGCGGCGCCGCTCCCGGTCTTCGCGGAGCACCTGAAGAAGGAGTACGAGGGATTCGCCAAGCAGCAGCCGAAGGAGGCGATCGACCAGCAGACGGCACCCGACGTGCTGGACCGGGCGCTCAAATTCGTCACGGAATTCTCGGGCGGCGGGTTCCAGTCCCAGCGGTTCCTGACCGGCCTGATCGGCTACGTCCGCGCCCGCCATCCGGAGATCGCCGAGCACTTCGCCAGGCAGCAGGAGGGCCGGATCGTCCTACCCCACAACCAAGCATGAAGGCGGAAGTGTAAACTTCCTCCTTCATGCTTCATACTTCTGACTTATTCGACGATCACCACTTTCATTTCGATCCGGTTGACCGGATTGTCCTTGGCGTCCCGGGGTTCGTTGACGATCTTGTCCGCCACCCCGATGCCCTTCACCACTTCTCCGAACGCGGTGTACTTACGGTCCAGGAACAGCGAGTCCTCGACCACGATGAAGAACTGAGAGCCGGCGGTGTCCGGCTCGGGGCCGCGGGCCATCGAGACGATCCCGCGCTTGTGGGGGGTGTCGTTGAACTCCGCCTTGAGTTTATAGCCTGGGTCGCCGGTCCCGTATCGGTCCTTGTTCTTCGTGTCCTTGGTCAGGGGATCCCCGCCTTGAATCATGAAACCCGGGATGACCCGATGGAAAATCGTCCCGTCGTAGAAGCCGGATTTCGCCAGCTTGACGAAGTTCTCCACGTGCTTGGGGGCCAGATCGGGGAAAAATCTGATCTCTATTTCCCCGTATTTGGTCTTGATGATCGCGTGCGGGCCCCTCACCTCCTGTTTCGGCACCGCCTTGGGCACCGCCGGTGCCGGCGGTGGCGCCTTCTCCGCAGCCCAAGACGCAGAAAGTCCCGAGCTGAGCACCGCCGTCACCGCCGCCGCGACAATCAGCTTCACCATTCCCTTCCGGCCAGTCCTGCGCTTCATGCCTCGCCTCCTGCTCGAGAGCCTGCACACCTCTCGTTTCACGGTTCACGCTTCGCGGCTTCCGCGAGCGCCTGCTTGGCAGCCATCTGCTCCGCCTCTTTCTTGGTCCGCCCGATGCCCACGCCCACCACGTCCCCTTGGACCGCCACCTGGACTTCGAAGGTCTTCTGGTGGTCCGGCCCGGACTCCCGCACGATCACGTACTGGGGCAGCGCCTCGAACCGTTTCTGACACCACTCCTGGAGCTGCGTTTTGTAGTCGCCGACGAGATCCCCCTGCCCGGCCCGGACCTGGCCCAGCGCGGGGGCAAAGGCCTGCAACGTGAACGTTCGCGCGGCCTCCAGCCCTCCGTCCAGATAGACGGCCGCGATGAGCGCCTCGAGCGCGTTGGCCAGGAGCGAGTTCTTCTCGCGCCCCTGCGTCAATTCTTCGCCACGTCCCAGCCGGAGCAGGGCTCCCAGCCGGAGATCACGGGCCACCGCGGCGAGCGCGGCTTCGCTCACCAGCCGCGCCTTCAGCTTCGAGAGCTCTCCCTCCGGCGCGTCGGGACAGGTGACGGCCAGGTGGTCGCTGACGATCAGCGACAGCACCGCGTCGCCCAGAAACTCCAGCCGCTCGTTGTGCCGCCGCTCCTTGGACTTGGTTTCGTTGACGTGCGACTTGTGGGTCAGGGCCTCGTCGAGAAGTTGCGGCTGGCGGAACTGATAGCCGATGGCTCGTTGCGCGTCGTGGACCGAAGGGCGCGCCATCGTCGCCGATCTCCGCCCGCCGTCGCGCGTGCGGCTAGGCATCCAGCCGCTTGAAGAGCACGCAGGCGTTGACGCCGCCGAACCCGAACGAGTTGGACAGCGCCACGTTGACCGTCGCCTGGCGCGCGTGACCGGGCACGTAGTCGAGGTCGCACTCGGGATCGGAATGCTCCAAATTGATGGTGGGCGGTACGATCCCGCGATGGATCGCGAGCACGCTGAAAATCCCCTCCACCCCGCCGGCCGCCCCGAGCAGGTGGCCAGTCATGGATTTGGTCGAGCTGACGGGAATCCGGTAGGCCCGCTCGCCGAACACCCGCTTGACGGCGTGGGTCTCGATCTTGTCGGCGAAGGTGGACGTGGCGTGCGCGTTGATGTAGCCGATCTCCTCCTTGGCGACCCCGGCGTCCTTGATGCCGAGCTCCATGCAGCGGACGGCGCCTTCGCCGTCGTCCGGCGGCGCGGTGATGTGGTAGGCATCCGCAGTCATCGCGTAGCCGACCATTTCGGCATAAATGCGGGCTCCCCGCCGGCGAGCCGTCTCCAGCTCCTCCAGCACCATGACGCCCGCCCCTTCCCCCAGGACGAAGCCGTCCCGGTCCCGGTCGAACGGGCGGCTGGCGCGGGTCGGATCGTCGTTGCGCCGCGACAGGGCTCGGGCCGCCGCGAAGCCGGCCACGGTCAAGGGCGTGATGGCCGCTTCCGTGCCCCCCGCCAGCATCGCGTCCGCCTCGCCGTGCTGGATGATCCGGAACGCGTCGCCGATGCAGTGGTTGCCGGTCGCGCAGGCCGTGACCGCGCAGGAGTTGGGCCCCCGCGCCCCCAGGCGGATGGCCACCTGTCCGGAAGCCAGGTTGATGATGACCATCGGGATGAAGAACGGGGACACGCGGTCGGCCCCCTTCTCGATCAGGACCTGGTGGTAATGCTCAATCCCGCCGATTCCCCCGATTCCGGCCCCGATGTAGACCCCGATCCGGTCGGCGTTCTCGCCCGTGATCTTGAGCCCGGCGTCATCCACGGCCATCTGGCTCGCGCCGATGGCGTAGTGGATGAACGTGTCCATCTTCTTGATCTCTTTTTTTTCGATGTAGTCGGCCGGATTGAAGTCGTGGACTTCTCCGGCGATCTGGACGGGCAGGTTGGCGGGGTCGAACTTCGTGATGCGGGCCACGCCGGAGGCGCCGGCGCAGAGCGCCTTCCATGTCTTCTCCAGACCGGTGCCCAGGGGCGTGATCAGCCCCAGCCCGGTGATGGCCACCCGTCGTCGTGTCGTGCGCTCGCCCATCGCGGTCCCGTGTGTGGGCTTACACTTTCTCCTTAATGTAATCAATGGCGCGCCCCACGGTGAGGATCTTCTCCGCATCCTCGTCGGGGATCTCGATGTCGAACTCCTCTTCCAGCGCCATCACGAGCTCGACCGTATCAAGGGAGTCCGCCCCAAGATCATCGACAAATTTGGCCTCCGGGGTGACTTCGTCTTCCTCCACCCCCAGTTGCTCGGCGATGATCTTCTTGACCCGCTCCTCGATCGCCATTGGTTTCTTCACCTCCTCCCCCATCGTTCCCCTCCTTCTTCTTCAAGCTCCATGTTGTCGTGTCCCTGTGTCACGCCATCAGCATGCCGCCGTTGACGTGCAGCACCTGCCCGGTAATGTAGCCGGCCTCGTCCGACACCAGGAACGCGACCGCGTCCGCCACGTCCTTCGGCAGCCCCAGCCGGCCCAGCGGAATCTGCTTCTGGAGCGTCTCCTTGACGTCGGCCGGCAGCCCCTGGGTCATGGCCGTGTCGATGAATCCGGGCGCGACCGCGTTCACCGTCACGTTCCGGCTGGCATATTCCCGGGCCACGGTCTTGGTGAACCCGATCACCGCCGCCTTGGACGCCGCATAGTTCGCCTGCCCGGCGTTCCCCATCACGCCCACGATCGACGCGATGTTGACGATCCGGCCGTACCGCTGCTTGGTCATGGGCTGCAGCACGGCCTTGGTGCAGTGGAACGTCCCGTTCAGGTTCACCTGCAGGACCAGGTTCCAGTCCTCGTCCTTCATCCGGACCAGGAGCCCGTCCCGCGTGATCCCGGCGTTGTTGACCAGGACGTCGATCTTCCCGCACTCCTTGAGCACCTGGTCGGCCATGGCCTTCACATCGGTCCAGTCGGCCACGTTGACCTTCACGTTGAGGGCCCGCCGCCCCAGTGCCTTGATCGCCTCGACCGTCTCCTGAGATCGGCCCGGGTCCAGATCGGCCACCACCACATCGGCCCCGCGCCGGGCCAGCCCCTCGGCGATTGCGCGGCCGATCCCCTGCGCCGCGCCGGTCACGATCGCGATCTTGCCTTCCAATCCCATTTTCGTTCTCGCTCTACGTCGCTCGTCGTTCGTGAAGCGTCGCTCGTAAAGGAGGTTCTTTCGTCACGCGTCACGGCTAATGCTTTCAGCGTCGCCTCGAGCGACGCCGGGTCCTGCACATTCAGCGTCGTCGCCCCGGGCACGATCCGCTTGATCAGGCCCGTGAGCACGGTGCCCGGCCCGACCTCGACGAAGGTCGTGACGCCCATCCCGCCCATCACCCGGACCGACTCCTCCCACCGGACGGGGGAAGGCAGTTGACGGATCAGGGACGCCTGCACCTCGGCCGCGGCGCGCAAAGGCCTGGCGTCCGCGTTGTTGACCAGCGGCACCGCCAGGTCCGACCAGGCGGTCGCCGCAACGTCGTGCGCCAGCCGCTCGGCCGCCGCCCGCATGAGCGGCGTGTGCACCGGGACGCTGACCGCCAGGGGCACCGCCTTTCGCGCGCCCTTGGTCTTCGCCAGCTCGATCGCCCGCTCAACCGCCGCCTTCTCGCCCGCGATGACGGTCTGGCCAGGGCAGTTGAAGTTGGCCGGCGCCACAATGCCGACCGCGGAGGCCTCGTCGCAGGCCGACCGCACGCCCGCGCCGTCCAGCCCCAGGATCGCGGCAACCAGCCCGCTACCGGACGGCACGGCCTCGGCCATGTAGCGCCCGCGCTTTTGGACCAGCGAAACCGCCGCCCCGAACGCCAGGCCGCCTGCGGCCACCAGCGCCGAGTACTCGCCCAGACTGTGCCCGGCCACCGCCAGGGGCCTGAGGCCGACGGGCTCCAGCAGACGGAACGCCGCGATGCTGGCGGTGAGCAAGGCGGGCTGCGTGTACTCCGTCAGGTTCAGGCGCTCGGCCGGTCCCTCGAAGCACAGCGACGCGACGTCGTAGCCGAGGACTGCGCCCGCTTCGTCATAGACGTTCCGGACTTCCGAGCTGGCTTCATGGAATGCCTTACCCATCCCGACCGACTGCGAACCCTGGCCGGGAAACACCAACCCTATCCCGGAAGACATAGCGCGTATGATATGGGGAAATCGTTTTCCAATGTCAACGGGAAAAACTTCGCATCATCCAGGCGAGAGGCAAGGGGCGAATGGCTAGAGCAAACAACAATTGCGTTCGCTCTTTTTCCGTCCACAACCTCTCGCCACTTGCCTCGTGCCGCTAGCCGTTTGCCTCAATCAACAACGAACTCGCCGCCGTCCACGCAGATGACGTTGCCGGTCACCCAGTGCGCCTTCGGATGGCTGAGCAACCCGATGGCTTCCGCCACATCCCTGGTGGTCGTCAGCCGGCCAGAGGGATTCTTGCGCTGGGCGAGGACGATCATCTCGTCCGACCCGGGAATCTTCCGGAGCGCGGGCGTGTCGGTCACGCCGGCCATGATCGCGTTGGCCGTGACCCCGAGAGGGGCCAGTTCCAGCGTCAACTGGCGGATGTGGGATTCCAGCGCCGCCTTGGCCGCCGACACGGCTCCGTAGGTCTTCCAGACCCGCGCGCCGCCGGCGCTCGTCATCGCGAAGACGCGCCCGCCCTGCCCCATCAGCCGGCGCGCAACCAGGTCCTGCACCCAGTAGACCAGGCTGTGGGCCATCACGTCCAGCGTCATGTCCATGTGCGGCTTGGCGATCGCGTCGCCCGGATCCTTGGTGATGTAGGGTTTCAAGGTCCCGAAGGCCAGCGAGTGCAGGAGCACCCGCACCGGGCTCGGCCGCCCCGAGGCTCCTACCTTGGCCTGGATCTCGTTCAGGATCTCCTGCCGTTTTTCCGGGTCCGCGGCGTTCGCGTTGAAGAACACCGCTTCCCGCCCGAGCGCCTTGATCTGCCCCGCGATTCGCTCGACGTTCGGCAGCGTCGTCTTCCGGTCCAGGTGCACGCCGAAGATGTGCATGCCGAGCGACGCCAATTCCAGCGCCGCGGCCTCCCCGAACCCGCTCGAGGCCCCGAGGATCAGCGCCCAATCCCCCTCCAACGGCCGTATCTCAGTCGTTGTCATGATCTCCTCTCGAATGGGAATCAGAGCTTATGGCCTATGGCATATGGCAAGAATAGGCTTGGCCGAAACCTGTTCTGGAGCCATTCGCTATACGCCATAAGCCATACGCTCTTGTTGCTCACTCACCAGCGAATGACCGCCGAGGCCCAGGTCAGGCCGGCCCCGAAGGCCTGGAGCATCACGAGATCGCCGGGCTTGACCCGTCCGCCGCGTACCGCTTCGTCCAGGGCGATCGGGATCGAGGCCGCAGACGTGTTGCCGTAGCGGTCCACGTTGACGACCACTTTCTCCATCGGCAGCCCCAGCCGGGTCGCCACGGCCTTGATGATCCGGATGTTGGCCTGGTGCGGCACGTAGAGCGCCAGGTCGGCCACCGACAGGTTGTTGGCGGCCAGCGCCTCGTGCGCGCTCTCCTCCAGGGTCTTGACCGCCACCTTGAACGTCTCGTTGCCTTTCATCTTGAGGTACTGGAGCCCCTCGGCCAGCATCTTTTCCGACGGGGGATGGCGCGTGCCGCCCCCCGGGACGCAGATGAGGTCCCAGAGGCTTCCGTCCGAGTGCAGATGGGTGGAGAGGATCCCGCGGTCTCCCTCGGCCGCGCTCAGCACGGCGGCCCCGGCCCCGTCCCCGAAGAGGACGCAGGTGCTCCGATCCGTCCAATCAATGAGCATGGACATGACCTCGGAGCCGACGATCAGGACGTGACGGCACCCAGTCCGGACGTACGCGTCCCCGACGGCGAGGGCGTAAAGGAACCCGGAACAGACCGCCGACAGATCGCAGGCGGCGGCGCGGGCCGCCCCGAGCCGGTGCTGGATCAGGCAGGCCGTGGCCGGCAGCGGCAGGTCCCCCGTGCAGGTCGCGACCAGGATCAGGTCCAGGTCGCCGGCCGGCACGCCGGCCGCGGCCAGCGCCCGTTCCGCCGCCTTGGTCGCCAGGTCGGAGCAGGCCTCGCCCGGAGCCGCGATGCGCCGCTCCCGGATGCCCGTCCGCTCCATGATCCAGGTATCCGAGGTAGCGACCATCCGTTCGAGGTCGGCGTTGGTCAGGACCCGCTCCGGCACGTAGGAGCCCGTCCCTGCGATGCAGGCCTTCACCCGGAGACCTCCGCCCGCCCCGGCTGCGCCAGACTCTCCTGGATGTCGCGCTGGATGAGGTCGTTGAGGGCGCTCTCGACCAGCCCCCTGGCGCGCCGGACGGCGTTCTTGATGGCCTTGGCCGAGGACCGGCCGTGGCAGATCATGCAGACTCCGTTCACGCCCAACAGGGGCGCCCCGCCGAACTCGGCGTAATCGATACGGCGGCGGAGGCGCAGCAGCGGGCCGACGAGAAACAGGTAGGAAAGTCGGCCGAGGATCGAGCCTGCGATTTCCTTCAACAGAAGCTTCTTGATCGTGTCCGCCAGGCCTTCCGAGATCTTGAGCGCGACGTTTCCGATGAACCCGTCGCACACGATGACGTCGGCCCCGCCGCTGTAAACGTCTCGCCCCTCCACGTTGCCGACGAAGTTGATCGCGCTGGCCTTGAGGAGCTTGAAGGCCTCCTTGGTGACCTCGTTGCCCTTCGTGTCCTCCTCGCCGATGCTCAACAGGCCGACGCGGGGGTTCGGCTTGCCAAACAGGTGCTTGCCGTATTCGTTGCCCATGAGCCCGAACTGGAGCAGGTGCTCCGCCGTGCAGTCCACGTTGGCGCCGGCGTCGAGCATGACCGCGGTGCCGGTGAGGGTCGGCAGCGTGACCGCAATGGCCGGTCGTTCCACCCCCTTGATGACACCGAAGACGAAGAACGCGGCCACCATGCTCGCGCCGGTGTTGCCGGCGCTGACCACCGCGCTGGCTCGGCCGGCCTTGACCAGCTCCGTGGCGACCCAGATGGAGGAGTCCCGCTTCTTGCGGGCGACCGCGGCGGGGGACTCGTGCATGTCCACGACCTGCGGGGCGTGCGCGACCGTCACGCGGGGATCCGCGCACCCCAGACGCCGCAGGTGTTCCTGGACCTGCGGCTCGTCTCCGACCAGGACGACCTCGAGGTCCAGCTCGTCGGCGGCCTGGACGGCCCCCTCGACGTTCGGCCCGGGACCGTGGTCCCCGCCCATCGCATCGACCGCGATTCTCATGGATGCCGTGTCACACCCGAACGTGAGGCGAACGCCCGTCCGGGGAAGCCGTCAGGCCTCCTCGACGGCAATCACAGCCTGACCCTTGTAGGTGCCGCAGTTGAGGCAGGTGTAGTGCGGGAGTTTGGGTTCGTGGCACTGCGGGCAGACCGACAGGCCTGGAGGGGTGAGCTTCTTCTGGGCTCTCCGCTTGTCGCGTCGGGCTCGGGATAGTTTGTGTTTCGGATTCGGCATCGTTGATCCTCACTCACTCTGACATCTTGCGGCCACGGAGTCCCCCTGCGCGAACGCTCAGGAGCCTTGCCGCGCTTTTCCGGCCCTGAGCTGCTTCAGCACGGCAAACGGGCTGGCCTGCCGCACTTCCGGACAGGCGCACGGCCGTTCGTTGAGATCCTGTCCGCATATCGGGCAAAGCCCTCGACAGGCGACGCGACACAGGGGCTGCATCGGCTCCGCCAGAATCACCTGTTCCCGGAGCATCTCGCCCAGCTCCAACTGGTCTCCGACCAGCGGATAGACGTCCGTTTCGTCGTGGTCCACGACTTCCTCGGCCGTCTCCGCCGGCTCGGCGGCTCGGCCGGCCGTCCGGCTCGGCTGGGACTGGGGACCCCGGAGGGGTTCTTCACGCCGGTATTCGACCGCGAACGGGATGCTGACGGGCTCCTCGAATTCCCTCAGGCACCGGACGCACTGCCGGACGAATGTCCCGCCCAACACGCCCGTGACGCTGATCCGCTGACCGGCCTTTGCAATGGCGACCGAGAGCGCCAGCTCGCCCCGCACCCGGGCGTCATCCGGCGCGAGGGGCAGCTCCTCCGGCAGCACCCCGCAGTCCAGGGTGAGTCCCTCCTCCGGAATGTCGGGGATGCGGAGGCTCGGCAACGCCATGAGCCCTGGTCGTCCCGTTTCAATCAGCCCTACTGGTGTATACATGGGCCTGTTCGAGAAGTCAAACCGCCGAGCCGGCTCGACACCGGCGCCCGTCACCGCTCCTCGGCGAAGGCGAGCAAGGCGATGGTGCGCGCGCGCTTGATCGCCATCGTCAGCTCGCGCTGGTGCCCCAAGCAGTTCCCGGACACGCGCCGGGGCACGATGCGCCCCCGCTCGGTCAGGAAGTTCTTCAACAGCCCGACGTCCTTGAAGTCAATCGGCGTCTTGTCATGGCAGAAGCGGCAGATCCGCCGCCGCTGAAAGAACCGTCCTCGCTCCACGCTGCTCCTCCGTTCATGCACGCCGTCGGTCACGACGGCTCTTCGTTCTCATAACCCGCGTCGTCCGACGGCCCGGACTCCCCCGCGGACTCCGATCGCTTGGGCAGGAACGTCACGGTCTGGGCCACCACCTCGTGCTTGCTCCGCTTCTGGCCGTCCTCCGTCTCCCACCGGCGCTGCTGCAGCCGGCCGTCCACGATCACGCCGTTCCCCTTGCTGAGGTACTGGCCGCAATGCTCGGCCTGCTTGCCGAAGACCACGATGTCAACGTAACAGACCTCGTCCCTGAGCTCGTCGCCCTGCCGGAACTTGCGATTGATCGCCAGGCCGAAGCTGGCGACCGGCATCCCGCTGGGCGTGTAGCGGAGATCCGGATTCTTCGTGAGGTTCCCGATCAGAATGACTTTATTGAACCCGGTCACGCGCTGGCTCCTTCGCCGCCGCCGCGGCCGGCTGGGAAGGCGCGCCCAGCTCCTGCTTGACCGTCAGGAACTTGATCACCGAATCCTCGAGGCGGTACGCCCGCTCCAACTCGGCGACCGCGGTGCCGGGCGACTTGAAGTGGACGTAGACGAACGTGCCCTTCCGCTCGCGCCTCACCTCGTACGCCAGCTTCTTCCGGCCCCAGTTCTCGAGCTTGAGCAGCGTGGCCCCGGATTTCTCCAGGACCCCCTTCATCTTCTCGATGAGCTTGCCGGTATCGTCGTCGGTGAGCGACGGACGGACGATGAAGATAGACTCGTAGAGCGACATGCGGTTCTCCTCCTGGACCATAATGGGCCCCGGAACCTGGTCCGGAGCGAGGGATCAGCATCGCCGAAGGCGATGCAAAGCGCTGGACCCTACCACAGCCCGAAACGCCGTGTCAAACCGAAGATCCTGGCGATCATGTTGAACTTGACACCCCATAACACTTATGGCCTAATGCCCCCTCCACGAGGAGGTGCCTTATGCCCAATCGCGTCATTCGACCCGGGGATCGTGAGGGGACTCCACCGGTGAACGGGGAATTTCTTCAAATCATCTATGAAGGTGAGCCGGTCGCAAGCGGCACAATGGATGTGCGCGATTTGGCCCCATCGCTGCTTTCTATCGCAGAACTTTGCCAAGAAGTTAATCGGCAATTGCACGGCAGCGAGAGCGTCATCTCAGTACGAGTCAAAGCGGATTTTCATCGTGGCTCCTTCGGCGTTGAGATTGAGCTTGTCAGGACAGTTCTGGAGCATCTCCAGAACATGTTCACCGCCACCAGTTCGCAAACCGTGAAAGACATAGTTGAGATCATTTTTAGTGCGACAGGGGTGATTGCGCTGCTGAAGGCGTTACAGGGCGAGCAAAATCCACGCACCGCGACTCTTGAGAATGGGAACATAAGAATTGAAGTCAGCGGACACAACAATCATATCGATGTGACACCACCGGTTTATAACTTGTCAAAAGACCAGAACGTCAGGAAATACGTTGATGGTGCGGTAAGACCCTTGAAGAAAGAGGGGATGAACCAGATTGAAGTGAAGCAACGTGGGAGGACGCTTCAGACGGTAAAACGGCAGGATGCCCAATATCTCTTAGTTGAACCACAAAGTGAAATCGCTGAGGACCAAAGTGTCCATCAAGTTACGCGAGATGCCTACTTGGACATAGTGAAGCTCTCGTTTAGGGGGGACAACAAATGGAGCTTTGGTGATGGGTCTGGAGGATTGATACCAGCCAGAATCGAAGATCGTGAGTTTCTGGAGAGGGTCAATCGTCACGAATATGTCTTTGGCAAGGGCGACCAGTTGAAAGTCCGTTTAAGGACGAGAACTACGAAGATATCTGGCGGTAGGTATCAAGCCGAGCATTCGGTCGTAAAGGTGTTGGATTTTATACCATCGCCGCAAACGGACATGTTTAAGGGCGAAAAACGCTAAGTAGCTTTCTTTGTTTTTCGCTGAGAGGATTTGGCAGTCTTGCGCTGAGGGCTCGGCCTGGTCTTCTTGGGATCAACCTTGAGCAGAGCCTTTAGGGCTTCCTCGAAGTTGAGCGGGTGGAGTGACACCGGTTTGGCTTTCGGCATGGCTCCTCAAACGGTAAGGGGAGTTGTCCGGTTCGGTCGATGTGGCTGGCCGGGAGCGACCGCTGAGGCCGCTGCCAGCGTGGCGTCCTCAGCATTCTGCTAGCACATGGTCGAAGATTCCCGGATTCTGGCGATGATTGTGACGAAACGAGAACTCGGCCAAGTAGAGCGGCAAGTAATCCTTGCTGACCTTATGATAGGTGCCGATCACGCCGCGCTTCAAGAGGCTCCAGAATGCTTCCAGGTTGTTCGTATGGACGTGGCCGCGGACGTACTCATTCTTCGCGTGGTTCACCGACTCGTGCGGGAACTGGCGGTTCAGGCGAGCATAGCCTGCGTTCTCGTCCGTTGCTACGAGCGAGACTCGCTCACTCACCGTCTGGCGGACGAAGTTGCTCAAGGTGTGCCGGTCTGTCCCCTCGATCATCTGGCAGACGACGTTCCCCTTCCGGGCGATGGCCCCGATCACGGCGAGCTTGCCGGTCTTATCGTTGCGCTGCTTCTTGTGCCAGTGGCGGTTTTTGTCCTTCCCGCCGATGAAAGTTTCATCGACTTCGACCACGCCCAAGAGCTTGGAGAAGTCGGCATCCTTCATCGCGGCGCGGATACGATGGCACATATACCAGGCCGTCCGGTAGTCCCCGCTCCCGATCTGGCGGTGAATCTGCAACGCGCTGATGCCCTTCTTGCTCTGCGTCATCAGGTAGATGACCTGGAACCACGTACGCAGCGGGTAGTTGGTGTTCTCAAAGACGGTCTTGGTGATGACCGAGAACCGATACCCGTTCCGTCCGCCGCAGGTCGGAGCCTTGCAGACCCAATGGAAGGGCCGCGCCTTCAGGGCGTAGACCTTCTCATGGTTGCAGCGCGGGCACCGAACGCCGTGAGGCCAGCGGAGATGGACGAGATGGCGCTTACAGGCGTCCTCCGTCGAGAACCGATCCATCAGCGTGGTGAGGGTCAGGGCGGGCTTGGTCGTCATGGCTGCCTCCGTATGTTGGATGCAGCCTAGCACAATCCTGGATGAGTGTCAAGTCTAACATAATAGCCAAGATCCTCGGGGTACAATCCTTTACGGGCTGCTCAAAACGGCCAGCCAACGAGGCCGCAGGGAGACAGGCGACCGAGAACGAAGTTAGGGGATCGTTTTCAGCAGCCTGCTAGACGTTGAAGCGGAAGTAGACGATGTCGCCTTCCTTGATGACGTAGTCCCGCCCTTCGAGCCGGAACAGCCCCTTCTCCCTCACCTTCGCCTCCGACCCGCAGGCGATCAGGTCGTCGTAATGGTAGACCTCGGCGCGGATGAAGCCCCGCTCCATGTCCGAATGGATCTTGCCCGCCGCCTGGGCGGCCTTCGTCCCCTCCCGGAT